>JANQRV010000105.1 GCA_028284395.1 Saprospiraceae bacterium | reverse complement strand
CCGGACATCCCTTGCTTGTAGTGAATGCCATTCCAGTTGCGGCGATCGCCGCCTCCCCGGATCGTGAGAATGCCGTCGTGGTCTTCAACTGATTGTAGGTTTACGGTATCTTTTGGATCTTTCATTTTGCTATCTATTGTTACTGTGGTTGCTGTGGTCTCTATGGTTGCTGTGGCTGCTGTGGTTACTATGGCTTCTGTGGTTACTATGGCTTCTGTGGTTACTGTGGCTTCTGTGGTTACTGTGGCTTCTGTGGTTGCTGTGGTTGTTGTGGTTGCTGTGGCTGCTGTAGCTGCAATAGTAGCAATAGTAGCAATAGCAACTACAGCAACCATAGCTCCTATTTCACATCTTCATTATAGTCGTCGCCATAATACTTGCTGGTAATGTTTGTATGGAACTTCACTGCGGATATGGGTTCGTATTTCGGCGTCCCGAGTCCCGGCAGGACTTCCAGGATCTCTTCTTCCCAGACATAGACGGCCATCGGTAGTGAAATTCTCGGTTTGGTATTGAGTGCTTTGTTAATCGGTTTACTGACTCGATGTGTGGTCGAGGGCAATCTGTCATTGGTGATCCGCTGCATATAATCGCCCGTGTTCAAAATGATGGTACCGGGAGCGGGATTGAGTCGAATCCATTTATTGTTTTCGCGATTCAGGACTTGCAAGCCCTCTACCTCTTGTGCCGGCAAAAGGGTAAAGAGGTCGACGTCCTCATGCCCTAGCATCCGGCCCGCACCAGACTCATCATCGGCCGGTCCGATTGGCGGATAGTAATTTAGACGGAAGCCAAAATTCGTACCGGTCAATTTTTGATCGTATAAGTGGGGATCGCAACCCAGATATTCTAGGATACTTTGCATAATTGGAAGGATGAGTTTTTCGTGAGCTTGTACCAATTCCCGGTACAAAAGCTCATAGGCCGGGTCCGGCCAGAATTTACCGGTATCAAAATCCGGATCATTGCCCATGTTGAATGCCCGTCTACAGAATACCCACCCCTCTACCAGGTCCGGATGAATGATCGTCGTTTCCTTCATGGGAAAGTAGCCCTGGTTGACAGAACCGTGTCGCTCCGCTCTGAATTGCATACGCTCTTCATAGGAAGTATTCTCAAATAGTTCAATAACTTTTTGTTGTGCTCTTTGATACAGTTCCGGCCCAACTCCATGTCCGGAGATAATGGCAAAACCGATACCTTCCAATGCTTCTCCAAGATCTTGGACAAACTTTTGGCGCTGCTCTTCTCCTTGTGTAAGCAGGCTGATATCACAGGTTCGAATCACGTAATCATCATCAAACTGCTCATCGGAAGCATCCTCAGCTAAATGGTATTCCTGGTCTTTATTGACTTGTTCGTATTTGCGAAAATCTTGGTTGACGGCCTTAATGCCTTCCTTTTTTTTTGAGTGCATATCTGATGGTCTTATTGATTAGCGGATAGCAATGCTATAAATATAGCCAATTAAAACGGCTAGCAAAATCCCCGGCACGACCCATTTGATCCAACGAAAATAGGCTGCGTGCCACGACGCGCGTTCCCTTCCAAAAAGTTGATTTAGGGCCTTTGTTTTTCCCAATCCCCAGGTTAATGCGATCAAAGCCAATCCACTACCAAGTACCTGCATCCCGGAACCAAAAACGAGATCGAGCACTCCGATCACATCAGCATCAAAAGCACTCGGAAAGGCGAGTAACGCTTCTACCACACCAATGGCCAACAATGTTGTGCCCCTCGACCAATCAAAAATCTCCATAAATCCGCTCGTCGCTACTTCCAAAGCGGCAATCAGGGATAGTAAAGCAGCCAACCCCAAAGCTAGCATAAACAAAACACCCGCCCACTGCCCTCCCGGCATCACTCCAAACAAGTGTGGTAAGGTCGAAAAAATCAAGCGGGGTCCGGATGTCATGTCCAGACCAAAAACCAATATCGTAGGGACGATGAACAAGGAAGCCAATAGCGCTGCCCCTACGTCGCCGATACTGGTTAGCACCGCTAGCCGCGGAATTTGTTCCCGATCTTTGATGTAGCTTCCATAGACGACCATAAAGGTCCCCCCCAGACTTAGAGAATAAAACGCCTGCCCCAGCGCTGCAAAAACATGTTGAGCTTTGAGCGCACTAAAATCCGGTCGTAAGAATTGGAAAAAATGATAACGAGCCCCTTCCAATCGAAAGGCACTGACGATCAGGAATAGGATGACCACCAGGAAAATGGGCATGAACAATTTACTAACTGGTTCGATGCCTCCTTGCAATCCCCTCAATAAGATGAATAGACTGGCCGCCAGAAGGAACAAAGCCAGGCCATATTGCAACCAGCCATTTCCCAATTGCTGCTCCAGCAACGTTACGGTCTCGGCACCAAAATCAAATTGGGTCGCAAAATAGGCCGAATAAAACACGTTGGCAATGACAATCACATAATAAGAACTCGCCACTAAAATGGTGCCCAAAAGCAAATAACCGACCGTCCGCCCCCACAGGTTCCCCAGGGCATTAGTAAAAGCTCCGACTAAACCGCTGCGAGCAGCTTTGCCGAGGGCCACCTCCCCCATTAGCGCAGGAATCGCAAACAGAAGGGTAAACAGCAGGTAGACAAATAAAAAAGCGCTACCACCATATTTGCCCATCATGTAGGGAAAACGCCAAACGTTTCCGAGGCCAACCGCAACTCCGACTAGGGTAAGTACAGTGGCGAAATGGGAGGAAAATACGGGTCGATTGGCCAAGTTGGTATACCGTGTTTTATAGTGATTATTTCTGAGTTTGTCCGTTTCGCTCCAAATTCTCGATGCGTTTAGACAAAAGCTCATTTTGTTCTTTCAACATTCTATTTTGCTCTGCTAAGGTCTCCAGTTTCTCATTCATTTGAATCATGTGGAGATACAGTTCTTCAATTTTTTCTTGCTGCAGCTTAGTTACCTGCCCCATCTCTAAGCCATTGGCTGCCACGTCTTCTTCCAACGGCATTCCCGGTAGCCGGCCTTCCGTCTTAATGGTTTCAGAAACCTCGTAGAGACTTGGAAGTTTGTAATCTTTTTCAAAGACGTAATCCGGCCAGCGGCTGGCCAATTTGACCACAACTTCTTCGGCGACGGCCCTTCCTGCTACGGCCAGTTTATAACCTTTCGATTCTTCAGCTCCAATGATTAGGTCTCCAGCATTGGTCAGGATCATTTTGTAATCGGGAGAAACATTTTCGCCCGTCCCGGAAGTGAAGAAACACAAGTTTTTGTCGTAATCATTTGCACCGATCCCAAATTTAAAATTGGAGCTCACATCAAATTGAATGACGCCAAGATTCGCAATGCGCAATGACTTACGCCAACTCTGGTTGGTCCAGACATCCCCACCCTGGATATCCAATCCGGTATAGAGCACACTCTGCTTTTCCTCTAAAGCCAGGAGATTCAATTCCTTGCCCGATCCTGGCTTCCCCTTCCAAAAATTAAGGTATCCATAATCGTCGGAGATAAACCAGTACTCCGGACTGTTGTCGCCCAAGTCCGCAAAGGGCGACCGCTGAAATACAATGTACGGATAATTGACCGAAGTGAAACCCGAAGATTTAGAGGGCAGGGCTTCTGCCCCGAGAATATGCAATCTGCCCAGCGGGGTATTGCTTCCAATACCTACGTCATTGCCGATAATATTGGTTTGTGATGGTAAATAAACCTGAGCGGTTAGAAAAGCCGAGCTCATTATCAAAACTGAAAATACTGTCAGGCCTAGTTTGATACGCATTCTATATTTTTTTGGATTGTGATTATGATATTAGTTACGTGGGGGGCTCTTCATTGCTTTGGCAGAACAGTTGCTCGGAAAGTGCTTCCTCGCTTAGCCACAAAACCCGGTTTCAATCGCACTTCTCCGCCCGCTCTGAAAATTACATCGGCATCCTTTTCAACCGATACATCGCCGGCCGAAATGAATTTGTTTGAATAAGGACGACCATTGACCTTAAAACCGGCAATAAGCGTATTGGAAGCTTCAAAAGAACGCTCCCTGGTAAAGGTCTCGTTCTGGATAAACCGATTGTCGAACATCAGTTCCTGTGTTTCAAATTCTGTAAAACACTTCAGGCTTTTGGCTCCATCTGTAGCGCCATAACTGCCGTACATTCGATTGTCCTCACTGGCATAGATGTCGTCGAATGGGGAAATATTATAGTGGAGGACATATTCTTTATTGGCATTGTAAAAATCAAGGCCGGGACGATTGATGATGGATTGATAAATATCGATCGCGCTCACCGTTGGTACAAAGCAGAATTTGGTTTCATTGTACCCGATCAATGGATTTAGGTAGGCTCCGGGTGCATTACTGTAAGACATTTTCTTGAAGCTACGACTTCGCTTTGCCGGTTTAGTGCTCCCCAGTTCGAATTGGGAGACCAACTGATTATCAACATTGACACCGGCAAACCAAGCGTCCAGTTGGATCTTAAGATTCTTTCCAAGACCATAACTAATTCCAGGAACAATGGGGTCCTGAGGTGAGACCCCTTGTTCAACCCCGAGGTTACTACCACTCACCAGTGCCACATTGCGAGATTCCTTAGGATAACCAATGGAATCCAGCACGGTTTGCAATCTCCGGAAGGATAACCCAGGTGTATCTTCGATCTCGGATTCAACCAAGTAATGCCGTGATAATATCTCTTTCAGCGCCTCAGAATTCAACCGCTTATGAATTTTTTTGAAGTATCCCGCCGGAGATTCCATATGGGGGTGCTCTTTTGCCAGTCCCATATTCAGCCATAAGATCGAAAGTAATTGCGGAGGCATGGACTCATAGGCATCATGAAAAAGCCATTGAAGTCCCATGGGAATATTGGCTCCCTTATGCGGAGCATCGTGCGAAACGTAGAGGCCGAAGCCATGATCTACCTTGACTCGTTCACAATAAGCCAGTGTGACCCTAGCAATCACCCCGCCCACACCTCTTCCTATAATAATGCCCTCTTCGTTACCGACCTTTTGTTTTATGATATAGTTGATCAGGTCGTACAACACATTGCTGTTTTCTAGGATACTTCGGTTGTCGTCAGCAAAGTTGAGCGTAAATACATCATAACCGTTTGCGATCAACTTTTCGGTTAGATCTCCGTACTTGAAGTAGAAATCCCGGGCAGTCTTGTTCTCAAACAGGTCAAATCCTTGCAACAGGATAACCGGCTTGTCCAATACGCTATCGCGGCTTTCTACGTAGAAGTAATCACCTTCGACCGTCCGGTCGAGCTGGGCTGCTTTGGCAGCACCGTGAAACTGTTTCCAATTCATGACCAGCGGTGTTTCAATCTTACCGCTGCTGGCATTAATCAGCGGATCCTTTTTCCAAACTTCAAACCAGGAGGAGGCGTCGATCGCCTGGTCTCCATGCTCCATTTGAAAACGAATCTCGTACTCACCGGCCTCCGGATAATTGGCAAAGATGACCGTTGGTTCGGAAAGATCCACTTTTCTAAATCCAGCGCCATCTCCCAAATCAATTTTGATCTCATTGCGGGAAGAACCAGGCGAAAGCAGATTCGCTCCGGGATCTACATTGGAGAAATAGAGTTCGGGAGAAATATAGAATCCAACCTTTCCCTGCGGGGAATAGGAACGAACCGGCGAACCGGCAAAGATGGAAAGCAACTCCAGAGTGGGAGCAGGGCTGGTTGATTTTTGAACCTGTATGTCCCCTTCCATGTTGAGAATGGCAACGGGGATAATGGGCAAATCGTAATCGGTCGGTACTTCCACTTCCATTAAATCTTCCAATTTAGCCATGGAACTGGTCCCCTGAACCTGCGAATTGGCAACCGCCTCATAAATGATGCCCCATTCAAATGCCGACGCCTCAATGATGCCGGAAGGTCGTCTAAGTTCTCGCAAATATTCGTCAATGATGAAACCGCGGTTCCAGAGAAAATCGGTTTTCATCGTACTCACGTCTACATCGTCATAGGCCCCCTGGATCAAATCGACTACCTTCGATGTTTTCGGCCCCTTTTCCAGAGCAACAAGTGGTGCTCCGGGCATCCATTGCACCGGATTTTTCACCATTTTTAATTTCCCATGATTTTTATTCGGGCTGTAATCGGTCAATTGATTCCCGGTCACCCCGTCGTTGAAGGTCCAATACCCGGCAAGATTAGGTTCGTTTCCATTTAAGTAAACACCATTCAACGCTGCGACCCGTTCAGCGGACAAGGGCACACTCCAGATTCTAACCTCATCCAAAAGACCGACCCATTTCGTTTCGCGAGCCCTGCCACGGGCCCTCACAGTGCCAATATGAAATGGTTCCTGCATATTCAAAACGTGCATGTTCTTGTGAGAATGCACCAAATTGCCGTTGAGATAAAGTAAGAAGTTGGGCTTTTCCCGTACCAGTGCAACGTGATTCCACTCGCCTTCCTTCACGGTCATACCAGTGGCAATCCACTGAGCCCCATCATAAAACTGGAGCTCTCTTCCGCAGACGGTAACTTCAATCCATCGATCTTCCCAACTGATGATTCTCCGACCATTGTTTCCGCCGCACCCTAATTCACCACCGGCTATAAATAGGGCTTCAAAGGTAAAATCAGCATTGCCTTCCAACGGTGAAGACATATCCATCCAACCAGTTAAGCCATCAAAATTCATTGCAAAATTGACGCCATTCTGGTTCTGTGCAAGTCCATGAGAGAGGCATCCAAGAAGAAATAGTATGGTAGTAATGTTTACTTTCATAGTATATGTTCATTTCTCGAATATGGGATCCAGTAAATTGGGGAGAGATGACTGCTATCAAACCTATCTGACGACCGCGAAGTTACTGCTTTTATTCATAAACGGTGCTATCAGCAGGTCAATTAGTCCTTTTTTCACATTATGAATTCAATTCATGTGAAAAGGCTGCTCTAATAGGTTTGCGAAAATTGGTTAACGGAGGTGATCAGGTATCGTTATTAAAAAATAGCATCAAACACTGTGCCGAAGCACGAAATGGTCGAACAAATTCATCCTAGAAAGGCTCCTCCATCAATAATCAATTCCGCCCCCGTCGTCCATTCCGATTCATCGGATGCCAACAATAGGGCAGCTCCGGCGTGATCATTAGCAACTCCTGCTCTACCCAGCGGAATACCTGCCTTTCGCTTGGCCCACAGCTGAGGATCGCCTTCCCATTGGTTTCGGTTCGTATTGGTTGCCGTCAAACCGGGCATGATGGTGTTGACTCTGATTCCAAACGGACCCAATTCGTAGGCTGCACTCATCGTCAGTGCATTTAATCCCGCCTTCGAACATTGATAATGGGCCATCTTACTAACCGGAGAGATGGCGCTTACCGAGGAGATATTGATGATACTTCCCTTGATCTGTCGATCAATCATGTGCTGCCCCACGCGCTGCAACAGAAAGAAAGGTGTCTTTAAGTTGGTCGTCAAAACGCGATCGTAATCTTGTGTGGAGATCTCTAGGAAGGTCTTTCTGGTGATCACCGCTGCATTGTTAACCAAGATTTCAACACTTCCCAAAAAGGATTTCGCTGCTTCCCAAAAAGGCTCTACCGCAGCAAATTGACTGAGGTCAACTCCAATAGCTTTAGCCCTTACACCCAGCTGGCCGGCGTATTCGACGACCGATTCCGCTGCTTTTCGATCGCTGTGATAACCGATGACTAAATTGGCTCCTTCTTCTGCAAACTTCATGGCAATGGCCCGACCGATACCGTGGCTGGCTCCAGTGATCAGGGCATTCTTTTGGTCTAATTTCTTATTGGTGTTCATGGCTTGTGCTTTTGACGAGCAGCAATTTACGGAAAGAATTCGCGATTTGGGAAAATTGTCCATCTGTCCGGAACTTCTGTCCATTCTATGTCGGACAAAAGAAGCCGACATTTGTATCAAGCATTCAAACAAGAATTTTCTAATCAAAAATAAAGCTCATGAAAGCGATTCACAGTGTAGAGGAACTAAACACAACCTTACAAGGACCAAAACCAGTACTATTGGATTTCTATGCAGATTGGTGTGGCCCCTGTCAGGCGCTGACTCCCACGCTGGAAAAGTTGGCTGAAAAGTACGATGGTCAATTGGAAGTTCGCAAAATTAATGTGGACCAAAATCAGGCTTTGTCTATGCAGTTCAACGTTCGAAGCATCCCGACACTATTCTTTATGCAAGACGGGGAGGTAAGAGAGGTTTCCAAGGGATACCAATCGGAAGATATCCTGGATCAAAAAATCCAAGCGTTGATCGCCAATTAAAGAATCACCTAATTATTTAATATCAATCATTCATCATCATGACCAATATTCAAGTTCCAACCAGAAACGAAGTAGCCCCTAAATCACAAGCGATTTTTGATCAACTGAAGCAGCAATTGGGCACCGTACCCAATTTGTATGCCACCATCGGTTATTCTCCGGATGCCTTGGAAAATTTCCTGGAATTTTCCGCCAAAGCCGGATCCGGAACCTTCAACAAGAAAGAAATCGAGGCAATTAAGCTGGCGGTATCCGAAGCAAACAATTGCCAATATTGTCTGGCGGCACACACTGCCTTAGCGAAAATGGCAGGGTTTAATGAAGAAGAAACCATTGAATTGAGAACGGCTTCTTCGAGCGATTTCCGATTGAAAGCGATCACTCGACTGGCAAAGGAAGTTGCGGAAAATAAAGGTAAGCCTAGTCAAGAAGCAATTGAAAATTTCTTTGAAGAAGGCTTCAACGAAAAGGCCTTGGTCGATCTTATAACTGTCGTAACGGCCATTACTTTCACCAACTATATTCACGGAACAACCCGCGTACCCATTGATTTTCCTAAAGCAGTATCCTTATCTACTACAACGGCATAGTTCATTGGTACAAGGATAAAGCTATTGTTTAATATTGTCTGCCGCCCATCATTTGGCGGCAGGCCTTTTTACCCATCAAATAATCTTATTATGAAAATCTTGTCTTTATTTCGAATTTCTCGGAAATTAAGCCCCGGCGTTCAACCAATTCATGCGGAAAGCTGTCCTAATTGCTGGGGTATCCAGCAGTGGAGAGACCAGTATTTCCCTGGCAGTTATCGATCCAATCAAGGATTCATTCGCAAATTTGTGCGTACTTATTTGGATGGTATCCACAAAAAATTACAACCTTAAAGAGATGGCTATCGAGGTCACAGAAAAATACAGTTACCGGAATTTTCAATCAGTAAGTGTTCCGCTTCACTTTGAAGTCAAGGCCATGACGCCAGAATCCTCCACCAAGTCCAATCACTCGGAATTATCCGAATTCTTTAAAATTTATTGGATTGCCGATGGTTCAGGCTTCTATCAAATCGACTTTCAAGAGGTAAGCATTGAAAACTCCGGTATCTTTTGTCTGTCACCGGGCCAAGTTCTTAAGGTTGAAAAAGAAGCCATCAAGCGCGGATATCAAATCAGTTTCAACAAAGATTTTTACTGTGTGGAAACACATGGAAAGGAGATTGCCTGCAACGGTATTTTGTTCAATAATGTATTGCGTGCAACAGTAATTCCAATCAAGCCGGAAGATACAACTGCCTTTGACCAAATGGTAGCAAGCATGATTTCAGAACTAAAATCGCCCGGCACGGCCCATCAAGCCATGTTGGAGACCTATCTGCGAATGTTTCTGATTCAAGCCCTAAGGAAACTGGAAGAGCAACAACCTCAACTCCAAAAAAATGAAGAAGAGGTCAATCACCCCGGGGCAGCTTTCATTGCCTTAGTTGAAAAGCACTTCCGCAGCATCCACTCCGTGGCCAAATATGCGGAAATGCTATTCGTGTCCCCAAAGTCACTGGCCAAAAGGTTACGCAGCCTTGGCTATAAGACACCCACTGAGATCATCCACGATAGGCTCTTACTCCAGGCGAAAAGGGAGCTGAGATTTTCCGACAAGACCATCAAAGAAATCGCCTTTGAGCTCGGATTTGAAGATCCGGCGTATTTTTCCCGCCTTTTTTCCCGTAAGGAAGGCATATCCCCTATGGCCTACCGATCGGATCACCAATGATTTCCTTCATATCCAAATGCTGCAAAATGACGCTTCTTAATTCATTGAAGAACTGAATCATTTCCACGTTGGAAAAAAAACGATTGCCATTGTAAATCGTCTCTTCTCCATAAGGTGAGCGGATCTTAACCTGGGCATTGCTCCCCTGTCTTTGAAAGCGTAAATTCACGAATTCACTCCAGTCAAAATATTGATACCCGACCCGGAGTTGATCTTGTTTGACGTTGGAATTCAATACCCGCATGCCAATGCCCTTTTTGGTGATGAGTAAATCGCTGAGATAGACCAAGGGACGGTCTTCAAAGTCGGTGATACTGTATTTCGTCATGAGTCTTCGGACGTGTTCAAAGTCCCATTTTCCACCCACGGAGGACTTGCCCTCATAAATAAACCCGTCGTATTCGACATACTTTTTGTTGTACTTCTGGCCGAGCGGCGCCAATTTATGAATAAAGCCGGCTTCATTGATGATTCCTCCTTTCGTCAGTAGTAAATTGGTGTTACAGTTTGCCAGATCCACTCGAACCTGATCACCCTGCACCTTAAAAACAGCATCCGGGTCTGCTTCTACCTTAAATACATCGATCCCACTAATAATGAATTTTTGTTGTTGCCCCTTTAAACGGCCGTATCCTTCCAAAACCAAGATGTGGTCGCGTTTGCCTAGGTCACGCTGAAATAGACTGTTTGTTTTCTCGATCTTAATCCGTCCGGTAGATGCTCCTTTCGGGACGAGGTCTTCCTCTACGGCGCGCATCGAAGCCTTTTCCTTAGGGATGTAATCATTAAAATCAATGGAAATTGATGCGCAACCTGGTTTGATGTTGACAAAATCCTGCCCTAGGTCTTCCAGGCAATTGGAGGCTCTCAGGTCAAATACCTGGAGATAGTTCTTTTTGTCTTTGATGGCACGGATCTTGAGTCCCGCATCGTCCCATTGAATCAGAAATGGAAGGTTCTTTAATCCCGCTTTATCCCCACCAGATGAGGTCTGACCATAGCAACAAGCCGTTAAGAATAAGAGAAGGAGTGTGTTTGTTCGTCTCATTTTCATTATTTTAAGTAAATAACCTTTTGTAAGACAACTACGTAAGAAATGAAATAAAGTTTTAATATGAGATGTTAATTCTGAAGATATGTGACGGATTGAATTTCATAGGGCGGCCAACGAACCTCGGGATGGTCCATTATCAAAGTTAGCGGGCTAAAACCAAAGGTTTCCAGTCCGCTAACCAGCAATCCGCGTATTTGAGCAATGGTCAGAAATGGTAATAGACCTTTCCGATTAATTGCCGTCCAATTTTGGGTGCTCCGTAAAAAGCTCGATACTTTTCTTGCATGAGATTGGTCACCGTTACGTTGAATTGCATCCCGTTTTTAAAGGAATAGCCCCCTCCGATATCCGCCAAAATATAATCTTCGACGGGCCCCGTCCAGGGAAGCCCCGTATTGCTATACCAATCATCCTGGTAGCGAATCATCAAGAAGTAGTTTAACCCATAAGTGGGATTCTTTTGAATGCCGAATTTGAGTCGCAATCCGGGAATATTCAGAGAAAAATCAGTGGTCTGATTACTGTCGCCCTCCCCTACGGCAACATGCTCGAAGAGTGTTTCACTAAGCCAGGATAGGTTACCGAAAATTTTCAGGTCGTCATCTACAAAATACTTTAGTGAAAAGTCAATACCTAAGTAGTCGATTTCCCGGATATTGTAATAGGCGAGATCCAAGGTAGGTAGCACGCTGGTCTTTGAAGCCTGGTCGGCACTTACCAGTCCAAGAATATTCGGTGCTCCGGAGTCCTGGTCAACGGCAAGTGCATCGGCGAAACCAGCGTACATATTGACCACAGCATCGGCAGTAAGCCCAAGATCTGCTAAATCATCCAGGTTTAGACCATTCATAATGGCAGTGGTCAAATCCTGGGCCAGAGTGGGTTGAAAGACCAACGGACTGGCTTGAATGGGAGCAGAAAGAACGTTCGTACGCCGATTGTAATAGACATCGATTTCCAAACCGATCTTATCGGCAAACAAGCCTCTATAGCCAATTTCATACATCTCAGAGGTCGATAATTTCAATTTACTTCGGCTCAATGGGTCCTGACTGAGTACGCCATTAGAGAATCCGTTAATCTGTCCCTTCATGGAAATTAGATAATCCATCGCATCGGCAGGAATGAGCCCGGATTGCCCCAGTTGAGAGGTAATGACGGCGTATACAGGCTGGAGATCTACGCCAATGCCCTTCGATTTATCCACCCCCGGGATGAAGCTGCTGGTGTACGGCTGATTAAAGCTAACTTCATCTGCTCCTCCTAACAAATGCGATACAAAGGCACCACTATTAGCCAGTGGTAAATCAGCGAAAAGGTTAATGGTGGTCGGCGCTCCAACCGCGCGATTAAAGGTAGCCCGTATGGTATGTTTCGGAGATGGCTTAATGACCAACCCCAACCTGGGAGAAAGGGACGATGACTCGAGTGCAAAAAAGTGATCAAATCGAGTCGCCCCCACCAAGTCTACTTTTGCCCCCAGTCTCCATTCCAGTTGACTGTACAACCCCAGGATCTCATAGTCGTCCATATTTTCCCAGCGACCATGAACGGTTCCTTTTGAATCAATCGTATTCAATCGATAGTCAGCCCCAAAAATAAAGTTCAGTTTTTCATTCTTCGTATCGAAGTTATATTGCAACTGCCCCTCTACCTGATGAGATTCGGTAATCGCCGTCTGTCCGGTTCTATATAGGAAGGAGTTGCCATCCCTCCCGTCGTGATAAGACCAAAAAGCCTGTCCAAACCAACCTCCTGATTGTACACGTACCTGAGAAAAGGGTCTTGGAGCTTTGGTATACCCCTCGCCTTGAGCAGTGCGGAACATAGCCTTTCCTACCGACCATCCTCCTACGGCAGTGATCACCGTTTCGGTATTGGGGCGAAAAGCCAAGGTTCCGGTAAACCCATAGGACTCAACATCGTAATTGGGTATTTCCCGGGTGAGCACTTCACCCGAAAGAGAACTGACAATGGCTGGCTGAAATGTTTGAAAATGGGCCTTTTCTTCGGCATCCGTAGTATCGATTTCCCAATCTCTACTTTTTCGGTAATATCCCGTTATTTTATATCCTAACTTTCCGTCTGCAGTGACGCCGGCTTGTCGCAATGAAGCCTGTATTGCATTTCGAGTTCCCCCACCAATGCTAATCGAGGTTCCCTGCTGATCAAAAGGACTCTTTGATAGAAAATGGACGATACCGGCTTCTACTCCGGGGCCGTACAGAGCTGACCCGGGGCCTCTCACTACTTCGATGCGATCCAAATCAATTGGGTCGATCGGCTGCTGGCCATATGCCAGGGCTCCCAGGCCGGGCAACACCAAGTTGCGATAATCGCCGATCACAAAAGTCTCCGTCTGGAAAATGGCGGATCTGCCCCGGAGTGTAATATGCCCTCCGTTAATCCCAGTCTGAGAGACATCTAAACCCATCATATTACGCAGGGATAGAAAAGGATTCGATACGACATCAACCTTCAGATCAGCCGCCTGGATCACATCCATCGCAGACGGTGCTTCCTGTATCTTTTCTCTCTTACGGGAAGCGGAAACGACGATCTCCTGTCCTACTAAAGCCCCGGGTACCAAAGAAATCAATAAATTATCCGTTGGTTCAGTAATATCGATTTCCTTTAATTCATAACCGACATAGGTAATCGAAACCCTCACTGGTAAGTTTTGCTCGATCAAGAGAATGAAAGATCCATCGGGCCTGGAAAACGTGCCATTTGTAGCTCCATTAATTGAAACGTTGGCACCGGAAATAGGGATTCCTTCCAGGTTATCCATGACCACTCCTTCAATCAAAGTCTGTGCAAACGACCAGGATTGGCCGAACCCCATGAACAACAGTATCAAAGGTAGCTTTGTAAAACAAAGCCGTGGCGCTTTATTTTTCATAGTGTTCTATGGTCGTTCAGTACCCGTTGGCACCAGAACGATACTTAATTAATTAGGCAATTGGAAAAGAAAACTCAGTTTACCTGAGTCGAAATCAAAGCTTTCAATTCATTAAAAAACTGAATCAGTTCTACATTCGAAAAATGAATTTGGGAATTGTAAATATAACTGTTGTTGTAGGGGTCCCGGATCAACAATTGCTTTTCCCCCGCATATTTGGAAAACGACAGGTTGATAAATTCATGCCACGGGAAGAAACGATAATTGTCATAAGCGCTAAAAGCAACCACATTCTTGCCTTTCCGTTTCGTTTTTAGGCCTACATTATTCTGCTGCACTTTCAGATTGAGTCCGAGTCCTTTTTTGGTCAAAATAATGTTGTCTAAAAAAGAGACGGGCTCGTCTTCAAAGTCAGTGATGTTGTATTTAGTGATGAGTTTTCTGACGTGCTTCAAATTGGTGGCAGCATCCGGATCTTCACCCTTACAATCCTCCAGACACACAAAAGCATTGGATTCGCTGTAATAGCGGTCATTGTATTTGCGGCAAAGTACGGGGACTTTGTGATCGATGTCCCTGAGGTTCAGCAGCCCTCCTTTCAGCAATAACTGCTTGACCTCACATTTATGGGCATCGACCGTCACGGTCCGATTGTCGGAAGAAAGCGTCGCGCATGCATCCGCACCCACATAAAATACATCCAGGCCCTTCAAAACGACCACTTGCCGGGAGTAGCGACGTGCACTGGAAAAATTCTGCAATTCGATCACAAAGCTATTCTCCTCGTAATAGTTACCAATGGGCAGGCGCTCCATTTCAATATTGATCTGACGGTCTTCGGCATCAATCAAACTGAAGGTACTACTGGCAGTACCCGCCGGATGCAGGTAATTGGTCATATCAATGACGATCGGTTTGGTTCCCGTTTCGATGCTGATTTGAATGAAATCATTGCCAATTTTCTCAAAGTACTGGGAAGCTGCCACATTTAACAAATTCCCGGCATTGGCTTCTATATTTTTGGTCCGAATGCGGAGGCCATCATCGTTCCAAGACACTATAATTGGTAGTTCCGGCAAATTCGCTCCTGAATTCCGATGCTGGCCGGCCAGTCCAACTGATTGCCCTAAAATGGCAATCACAAAAAATAATGCGATCGTATTTGTTCTCGACATGACTATAAGCTTTAAGTATAAATTGAATTTAACGCCATACTGATGTAAGCCTCGCTCCAAGAAACGTGTGGAGATCAGTGGACAGTGTAGGTAAGTGTCTCCGTGCAGGAGCACTTATACAAAGATGAGCTTAGCTTAGTGCTCAGTACCTATATAGCAAGAGAAATCACTTCTCTTTCCTTAAAATTTCAAAGAAACCCTATGCTAAGTATTTGGGGATGTTTTAAAAATTGGATTGGTAGTTCAAGAAGCAGTGGAGGATTGGATTCTGTAATAAATAACACTGCTTGGCGTCAAGATATCCTGACTGCTTATGATCAATACGGGAAGTCAGAGCGAATGTTACTAAAGAACCCCAGAAATATCCAATTATTAGAATAATTGGCTCGGGGACGACTGATGAAAAATAGGTAAGAATAGGCAAGATATAAGCATGCAAATTGCACATAACGAACATTTAGCAACAACAGTTATGGTAAATTCAGTACTCTTAATTTTAATCATGATCATTCTTTTTTACATCCTATTTAAGTATGTAATCTGGTACAACAAAAGATATGAATACTATGAATTAGAACCTGGAGCAAAAATTAGGCGCCCTACTGATCAATTTTTGCAAGAACAAAAAAAAGCATTTCAATACACTCGCTACGTCTGTACCATCATTTTTATAACTATCATGATATTTGGGCTAATTTTTCTTCAGTCGCTCCCTTAATGACTTGGTTTTCAGTTAAATTAAAAAGTAATAGTAAAAGGCAAGAATAGACAGGAATTATTCCAAGATAATTGTAGTGCGATTCAAACATACATAAAGTTAAATCATGGTAGCACTATCCTTCTTGATCGTGAGTATGACATTCTTCATTCTTTTGGCCTTTGTAGTTAAAATACTATTTCGCGAAGACAATAATCATTTTTTGGATTAAAAGAATTTCCATGATATGCTTTATGGAGTCCCTCATCTCAACAATATAAACACGAACATTTTTTTAACAGATATTGAGGTGAGTATTCACTGAGAATCATAAAGTATTAACCGGCCGGTTGAGGTTTTCCCAGCATAAGGAGTGGCTGCAGAAACTCTTTTGCTATAGCGGGACACCTGCTTCTTTCAAATTTTTTAACCTTTAAAATCTTGTTATCATGCCATTACTTGATTTGTATCAGCTATTGTCGATAGTAGTCATCGACATCATGTTTTAATCTGAAAGAGAGACCGGTTTTAATTTGATCCATTTAAAGCGGAATTGCCGTTTGGCAATTCCGTATCTTTTTTTCCAGCCACGATCTAAAAACCACTAATTCCATTGCTTGTAACTTTGAAAGTAGCTGGTTGGGGGTCCATCCCAGACTTTTATTTAGCAATAATTTTAGTATTCGAAGAAAGTTTTGAAGACTCTTAATAGTATTAGGATTCATATTCTTATTTCTATGAAGAAAAACCTGAAATGAATCAATATGGCTTTGTAAAGGCCCTATATAATCATGCTTAGATTTATCTTTCAATTCGTAGTAACACTTAGCTTGTAAAAGCTTAGTTCTTAGTGAATAAGACTCATCCTTGAAAGCAACCCTCGTCAATAGTAAAAGCGCCTCATCAAATTTATCTTTACTGAAAGCAATTGTTGCTCGGGCAATGAAAAGAGCAGATATTTTTGTTTCTTCTTTTAGAAACTTACCATGTGACCGGACAAACTCTTCGGCGGTGTCAATTTTACCTAATTCACAAGCAACATTAACTATGTTCATAAAAATACTGTCAATTAAATGGTTGCCGGAAATGATCATGCGTGCCTGAACTCCCATTTGATGTAACTCAAAAGCTTCTTGATACCAACGCAGATGTCCTGTTTTCATATAATTGGCAACAAAATTTGATAAGTAATTCCATAAGATAAAGCGGTCCTCATAATGGAGTGTTTCTGACTGACAAGTCAGTATTTTCTTTAATACAATGAAATCTTTAGCTGTACCCTCTCTGTTCAGTTGATGCATGGTAGAATATAATCGATAGAGTGGATCCATTTCTTTCGACAGTTGTTCTGGTGCTGTTTCTTTGGTTTCAGCAACAGTCTCCGTCAAAACGTTAGAACGATTTTCCAGTTCGCAGGCGTATTTCAATTTAGAAAGGACATAAAACCGATCAAGGTTATGGGATGTCTTCTGAATCAAACCAATATCTTTTGTAATTTTTTCGGAAGCACTGTGGTAATAATACAGTATGTGATTTAAACCCATTCGTTTCTCATAGTCCCATATATCAAATGGCATCTTATCCAATTTCCTGATTGTTAAACCTACTTTCTTCTGTAATAAGTTGTCTAGTTGCCGTTCTTTGTATATTTCAATTAATAAGCGGTCTTTGAAATAGCTATTATTAGGATCATTTAACTTGTTTAGCATCAGAAACTCTTCTAAGCAAACCGTTAAATCAGAAAATTCATTGGATATCCGTTTCCCAGAAGTACTAGAGGGTAACTCTAAGACTTTTTCTTCAATATATCCCTTTGAAAGCTTTTTGTTTTTGAATAAGGGACGAAACTTATACACATGAGAGAAAACTTTTAAGGTCGTCTTTGCATTTTCAAATCGATTATTGGAGAATGCTTTGAACGCTTTTAATTCGGATTTACTAAGCGATCTCAGTAGAACAAATAATTTTTCTTTGGACATAGTTTGTGTTACAGCTCAACCGATCAATTACTACTCAAGTTAAACAAATCTTTAACAAATTTTAGAGAGGAAAATAATAAAAACTGTAATTGAGAATTTAGTAAGAATTGAGGACTTTTAGATTATAAATCACCAATCTGTTAGGACAGATTGATATAATGACGATGCCCTAATTTGGGCATCGTTTTTTGACCTCAAAGCGTCCCCCTTTTTTGACAACTAATTTTTTTACAGCAATAGCCTGACTGTTTGGGCTTACATCGAAACGGTACCCCAAAAAGCCATCTTTTTTCTTTGATTTGCGATCATATTTGATGACCCTGGGATTAAAATGAGCATTCACCAGCATTTTTTTTCGATCAACAAATGCTTTTTCTTGAGGGGAAATCGTTGGCCATGGTAATTCTATCGTTTGAGTTGGGTTACCAAAATCAGTCACCTTGAGGCTCTTTCCAAGATTTTCCAAGGTTTTTGTCGTATAAAGATCTAGTAGACCACTAGATCCATTTCTCAATTGTTTGATGGTGGTTATATGTGGATGGTTTTTGGATGCGTGCTCTCCGGCGGAGATTACTACTTTCACCTTTTTATTTCCACCAATCAGGGCATTCCAAATTGATTTGGAGGAAGCCCACCTTGATCCATTTAAGGGCAATTTGATCAGATCTGATTCTAAAGAAATCTCTTCCATCATTTCTCGATTAACTTTGAAGTAATCAATGTTATCTTGGATGCTTTTCTTTCTTGCATCATTACAAAACAAGAGGCTCTTACTCCCGAAGCGCAGCAATAACATGGCGGATACGGCACGCTGCACAAAGTCGTTTCCATGTCTATCTTTTAATATCATCTCTAATAGTTGAATCTTAGTTTTTTCTGTCAGCTTACTTCTTTCTGCCGAAGGAGGAGCAATTCCATAACCATTAATAGCCTCCTTCCCTACTTGTAACCTTGTTAGGTTTTTCAAATCTTCCAAGTATTCAACTTCGAAACCCATGTTTGATTCAAGTTTCTTGAATTGTTTCAGTGCCCAAAGCGGGTTCTTATTGTTATCAGAACAATAGCGGATAATCTTATTGGCCAATTCTGGGTATTGCCTCGCTACCTCCACCTGAAAAGCCTTATCTTCAATGATTTCATCCCATGGATCCACGTCCCCAAAAGTATAGGGTGCTCCAGGCAACCACAGCCATTTAGGATAAATCTTGTTTTTCCTCATCCATGTTAGCCAGAGGTGGAGTCCTTTCATATGGTCACAATGGTAATGGCTGAGATGAAGAAAGCTGATCTTCACATTTTCCTGTGATTTCAAATAAGTCAGGGCAGGAGGTTCATTTGCCGGGTTAACCGTCGGGTCATAATAAAAATCGATCACTCCGTATTCGTCGTTGGGGAATTTAATTAAGATATGATCTCCTTCTCCAACGTCGAAGACGAAAACTTGTAAAGTCTTGGACATTAGTCGTCTAATTTTTCGTTATAGGTTTCCAGTGTAATTGGTTCGATAAACGGATTTTTTTCCGTTTCATAAATTATCAACCGGAAACAGGCATCTTCATTACTAACATCCGCTTTAGCTAGTTCTTTCAGCTTAAAAATTTGATAGAATGACTTAGTAAGGTCCTCTACACTGGCCATTCTTACTTGACATTTTTTCCACCTAACGTGCCGCACAACCTGGCAGTAAAAAATATCTTTGATCGGGGTCAAACCATGTTGATAGAACTCTGCAAGTATTTTATTCGTTTTCTTGCCATTGCCTGTTGCATTTAAAGTTAGGAATTCCCATACTTTGACCATGTACTCTGCTTGTCCTATCTCTGGTGTCAATTTTTTTAAGATCGGTAATATGACTTGTATTTGCCCTCCATTTTCCGTAAAATCATTAGCTAATTGATGACTAATAAACGTTTCAATCAAAAATAGGTTAATTGTCTCCAGGTTCGATTTAAGTTTCAGGTAGTAGTCGGTAATAAAAGATAGAGTCTTTAGGTCCGAATCGTGAGAATACCCATTCAAAACTTTGTCTTTGTTCGTAAAAATATTGAGTCCTGCAACCATGGAATCAGAACCAGTGGTCGTATTAACAACCAACTTGTCTTTCCTAGCAGTTTCTTCTAATTCCAGAGAATTAATCTTATTGATTTCAACTTCCCAAATATAATTGTCCAGAGGAAAATAATGAAATCCCTTCTTATTGTAGTACAATAAACATTTTGCGAGGTAACTATTGACATGTGGAGGAAGGCCACTTAACTCTTCATAGCTATTTTTCAACAACTTAGAGTGCCTTGTTGTTAATTCTATTTGATTTTGCGAAGTACTTCCTTTCCTAGATTCTTGAGTTTCAGGTTTTAAAACTCGAGTTTTGTTTTTCTTACGAAAAACTTTGATATCCAGCTTGAATCTCTCTTCCAATAATGCTTCGATCTTAGCTAGCTCTTCCCTGAGTCGACGTTTTTTTATAAAATGCTCTTTTTCGATCTTGTATTCGTTTACACATCTTGACAACTCTCTAGGAAATGCTGTATAAACAATAGGCTTGGTATCAGGATATAACTCCGCAATAATTTTCAATGCCCGATAGCCGGCATTTGTTTCCCCATAGTGAGACAGGTCAACAACAAATTGTCGGATCACCCCTTCGGAAGGAGTCAAGTTTTCCAACTCATCGATCGTTTCAATGTGGGTCGCTTCATAGTTGTCTACGCTTATTTTCTCTTTCAGCCTAATTCGACTTTTAAAAGCATCTGCTACATGTTTTTCGTCTTCTACGATTACTAATTGTGCATTCATGTTTTCTCCTTAGCTTTTTTTTTGCTCATGTCGTTTATACTCTTTGGTATAGTGATCTGAAAGATCGAACCTTTACCCACAGTAGATACCACTCTTACTTTTCCTTGATATTCTTTTTCGATTGTCTCTTTGACATAATATAAACCAATACCCATACTAGATCTGGAGGAGTAACCATAGTCAAAAATCCGCTCGAATACTTCTTTTGCAATTCCAATGCCGGTGTCTTCAACGGTGATGAGATAATCTTTATTACTAAGTTTGGCATCGACCGTAATTCTACCATGTTTTGTTCCAGTTGCTTTGATAGCCGCCGCCGCATTACTGATCAGGTTATAAATGATCATGGAAAATTCAGCTCTATTACCGTATAAATGAGGTATTTCTGTACTAGCCTCATAAGTTATTTTCACTTTATTCTCTGTACTTTCATAAAACTCTGAAACAAGACGAAGGGTTTCGTGCACATCAATAAAGTCTTTCTTATGATCATCCCTAAAATTAAACAATTCCAGTAAATTGCCAATTTTATCTATATTATTTTCCAGTCTTCTTAAAGATGATTTCAATAGTTTTTTACTGCTGGAAGGTAAGTTTGCGTTTTCATCTTCTAATTTAAAAATAATAGCCTGAGTATCTATCAAGAAGTTTCGGATATCATGATTAATTCCCTGAAGTATTAACCAAAAGGACGTCCGGGTTGCTCTTGGCATCATTTCTTCCATTTTCTGATACACATGCTCATAATCAAATTTGATTTCAGCCCTTTGTTTATCTAATTTTCGGTTTTCTACGACGAGTTGCTTTCGTTCTATCCCTAGATTCTCTATCTCTCGATGTATCTGTTTGATATAATCTTTATTCAACAAAGCAATCGTAGCTAATTTTGTGAAGGCCTCGATGATTCTTCTTCCCCCCTTAGCGTTGAAGTCCTTCTTGAATTTGTAGTTAAAAATCATAACGCCTAAGGGTCGGCCTTCGTGTTGTAGTTTGATCGCCGCCATTGATTGTAGTGAATGAATTCCCCAAAATGTCTGCTTTAATTCATGCTTGCTTTGCGCTTTTGTATTGTACCAGCTGAGATATTTCTCAGCATCATCGAAATAAATACTTTCTCCGTGAATAACCCAATTGGCTAAATTGGCGGTTGTTTCCGGTTTCAGCATCTCCGGACTAAATACCCCCCTTGAAGTAGCATGTTCCATCCGAATGGTATCATTGGGGTAACGAAATAAGGTGACCGAATCTGCTTTTAGTACCTTGAGGGCTTGTTCGACAATAACTTCAACTGTTTGCTGTGTTTTACTATTGGATAGTGATCGCGAAATTTCGTTGAAACTCTCGGTCAATTGGATACCTTGGACACCAAGTGCAGTCTTTTTAGCGATTTGTTCCAGCAACTGAGTTGAGAGAGCAGAGAGCATTTTGATTTTCCTTTTGGAAAGCACATAAATAAATGCCTCAAATTTTTGTTCGATGGCAATCACCAAAAGCACATATGACTGGTAACCGTTCTTTTTGCAAAGGCGATATAATCGGTTATATTTTTGTTCCATTCCATCATAATCTATCTGCCGAAGGCGCACCGCTTTCTCTTTACCGGGGTCGGGATATCCACCAGGATCATTCTCTCTAAGTCTAAAGTTTGAAAAGTTGAATTCACGATGACGTTTTTGCAATTTCGGGCTGGCAACTTCCCCAAATAGCTCGAAGGTAGATTCATAAGGAGATTGCCTCACCCATACAGAAATATCCTCGCCGTCAAAATACTTCCGCAAAGAATCGATAGCATAGCGATATAGATGCGATTGGTTTTGTACAAAAATCTCGTAGGGCTGTGTTAATTCCTTCAATGAGTTATACCTCTTTTTATTGAGAAAAAAAGGAATGCTTTCCTTGACAATTTCATTTGCCAATTCTACGGTAACGCTATTAAAATGCTGTAACCTTTTCGAACTAAGACAAAAAACACCAATGGCATTGCCGTCCTCATTGATCATTGGCAATGCCATTTCAGACTTGATAGAATCCAGAATATTCAGGTAATATTTGTCCTTTGTTATGTCATTGGAATAATAAGGTTGCTGATTTTCGAAAACCCGACGGACAATCCCTTTTTCTTGGTTTAGTTTGAATTTTTGACAACCAATACGCCATTGCCCATCTGTGTAACCATCTTGCAGGTCATTTTCTGTAACGGTCAAGTTGGCGTATTTGATTGATCGCAACGAAACAATTCCATAGTCCACTCCCAAAGCTCCTTTAAGGTTCTTTAATACAGCTTTCATGAAGGCGCGGTGATCTTCGATCTGTTCACTATTTGCTTTTATGGCATCCTGAACCAAATTTTCTTTCATTTCCTTAAAAAAAGCTCTGAAATAGGACTGGGCAAAATTGTCGGTATATAGTTTTAATCTTGTCAATTCGAGATCATTCTCCGCATTTTTTCCTCCTCCCCATTTAAATTTCAGCCATGCGATTTTTTCCCAAATTGAGCTCCACAGTCTTTTTTTTCGTTCTCTCCCCACACTGATCACTCCAATGACAAAGTCTTCTTCAATTGGCGTTTCTCCTCCGTAATAATGGTTTAATGAACGATGAATAATAGGCGTATGAATAGTGATGTGTTTAATATGAGCATGAGGGGTAAAAATTGCTTTGTTTAAAGCGTTTTCCGGATCTTTTATGCTATTGTTTAAGATGGTTTTACCATTCACCTTAATCACTTCTTTGAGTTGCGCTACCTGGACCAAAATATCTTTATCGCGGTCCATATCGTAGTCAGAGAGGTGTTTCCAACGCCCCGGGTCGTCCTGGGTTTTATCAGCAGTTTTATAATATTCGGTACGAATCCTATTCTCTTTGACATCTATTAAAGCGATCAGAGCAAAATCATATTTAAAGGTGTGAACGAAATGACTCACTGATAAACGGCAAATATCTTTGGTATTTTCCAACCGGGAAATATCGTTGATACATTCAACGATATCAGGGAATTGTCTCCAGATTGAGAAATTAAGCCGAGCATTACGTAGCAGCAGCATTAAGACACCAATAACAATAATCAGAGCAGCCAGTAACTGATCTTTAGGTGAGAAAATTGCTCTAGTTAAAAAAATATTTGGCAATACTTTCCATTCTCCGTGCGGACTTCTATATTCGATTCTCAGGAGGTTTCTCTGCCACGGAAAATATTTCAATTTATCTGTGGTCAGGGTAAATTTCCCGTCACTGAAAAACTGATACTCCTGTTCATTATTGATGCTGATTCTCAGTTTATTATTGGATGGGTCATTATAATCTACGAGATAGACTTGCAAGTCAAGATGTTGAAATTCATTGGGCAATTTAATGGCTACGGAAGTCTCCTCAATCAAAGGAATCATCTTCTCTACATCCCTACTTTTCCGCCGATAGAGGTATTTCAAGTATGTTTTCTTGTGAGTCGTGTCCCGGATTCGAATTGGGTGTAATCCATTGACACCATTGATCCCGCCAAAAAACAACTGGCTCCTATCATCATTATAGGCTACCGATCTCGTATTGAACTCATTACTTTGTAATCCATCTTCATAGGTATAGTGATTATAAGTAGAGTCCTTAGGATTTAAGCTATAAATTCCACTATTCGTGCTGTACCAAACCTTGCCGTCGATATCCTCGGCAATGGCTCGAATCTTACTGATGGTCTTTGATTTGAATTCTTGCACTATTTCGTTTCTACTTGCATCATACTTGAAGATGGCACCACTCTCCGATGAAAGCCAGAAATAGTTCTCATTCAAGCTAAAATCAAGGTTAGTAAAAGATAGCTCTGGGGGAATTCTAGGTACTAAAACAGGACTGATAGGATGATCATAATTATTGACAATCGCATGGTACAAACCTTTTTCCGTACCGATCCAAAAAATACTATCTCGTGATTTTCTTTTAATGAAGGTAATCTTGGGATCCATTGAAAACGCATCGATATCTGCTTTATTCCCCTTTTTCCTTATGAATACTTTCTTCAAAACTGGAATTGCCGTCCAAATGTACGCTGTGCGGGCATCGAATGCCAGAGCAGAAACTTCAAAAGAATGAAATCCTTCTTTTTTATAGCAGGAACTACTGTCTTCAATAAGAAACACTCCATTATCGGTACCAAGCAAATAATCCCCCTCGCTAGTGGGTGCTATAACATTAATAGATTGAATAGTAGTATCAATACAAGGCACTGTCCATCGTCGCGTTGTCCCAGAATTTGTATTGATGTCGATTACTTTGTCTTCATCGGTTCCTGCCAGTAACCGCCCTTCTTCTACAAAGGATAAGGCTTCAGTCCGGTTATCAAAAACGGAGGTTATCCCGTTATTCACGACAGAACCACTAAGATACTTAACGAACTGTTGTTTAGTTGGCTGATAAAGGTTAATGCCGCCGGACTCTGTTCCAACCCAGATAACACCATCTGCTGAAGCCGTAATACAATGAATGGTTCGACTATTAATGGCCTGGCATTTTCGAGGATGCAGGAAAGCTTTCCAACTTCCATTAGTATGAAGCTCAAAGGGATATTTATCTTCGGTCTGCTTATAATTACCTGGACTAAAGATGTATAAGCCCGTTTCTTTAGTTCCTATCCATAACATTCCGTTTTGATCTTGCCACAATGTTTCAACAGAGTTTTGTTTCGAAGTGAGGTCGGTATATCTTCTTTTAATGGTAAGTAAATGCTGTCTGGTATGAATGTTGTACTTATAGATAGTAAACGATTCCGTACCAATAAATAAGGTATCTCCATTCTGATAAAGACTGGTGGGCCGCTCTTTCACTTCTATGGGATGCCACCGTTCAATTTCTCTCCAATCTCCTTCTTTCATGATCAAAATGGCATCATCGTCAAATCTTGGGAGCATCAAATAATGAGGCTCTTTCTGTATTATAGCTTTTTGGACACTACGAATGAATTCGCCGTCTAGTGATATTGGCTCATCTAAGCCATGGTCATAATGATATATATGAACTTTGGTTGAAGAAAATAAACTTAATTGGCCATCTACACATCGATCAATAAAAAGAATATCAAGCAAATTATCAATTATCAACTCTGCCGATAAGGTATTCGAATCGATTACAAAAATTCCTTTACCTGTGGCAGCTAAAATTTTTCCAGGTACTTTATCTTCATAGAGGTAGTGGACTTGTTGTAGAGGCAAGTCCAGACCTTTAATCATTATAGCGCGAAAACTAAACCCGTCATAACGATCCAAACCAGTTTCCGTCACCAGCCATATCCAACCAGCTTCGTCCTGCATTACTTGCTTAACAGAACTTTGAGATAAACCATTTTCTGTGGATAAATTTGTAAAATGAGGGTTTACTACCTGAGAGACAGTTAGTAATGGCCAGTACAAGCAGAAAATAATATGTAGCAATATTTTAATAATCCTCTCCACCCAAGATTAAATTATGAGGGGATAGCTCTACTATTAAGTTAGAAAAAAACCAACAAAAAGTCAAGTTATTTTGAGCTAAACAAAAGAAAAGCTATTTTTATATATTCTCTTTTAAATTCCAATTCATCTGCATGTCGCATTTTTTTTAGACTCTCTTTGATCGATGACTCAACCATAAAATTATAATCAACTAAAGTTATAGGTTCCCCATTTTCTATACATTGCAAATAATATTCGATGCGATTTTTTTGGGTACAATCAAGTAAAAATCTAATTCTGACCTCTCGAACGATATCAAAATCAAAGTGCTTTCGAAACTGACTTATTATACGGTTGTACTTTTGCTTCAATGTAAAGCCGCGACTGAGTTCTTGTAATAAGGCAAATACAGCCCCTCCTTTAGAGTGTGCTTCCACCCGAATCGGATGTTGCAATTTATCGCCGGCGATGTCTCTGATAAAAACTTCATGTCTTTTCTTTTGATCACTTCCTTCATGTAAAGTAAGAAATACGCGTTCTTTTGCCTCAATAATTTGCCGGAGTCTAAATACTCTAACCAAATCATAGTAATCTTCAGGGATCAAAATGAGGTCATAGTTGGTATCCCCTACATGATGGATATCATCTTCAAACGTGCCAAAAAAAATTCCCTTTGCAGATTGCTCACCACAACCCTCTTGAAAGCGACTAAAGTAGGATTTCGTCAACCGATCTACTCGGGTAAAAATAATAAACAAATCACTCATAATATCCATTTCGGGATCTGGCAGAAAAGAGAACTTTGCACAAGTGGTATTTGCTCCTGTTTTCCAGAAGATAGTCCACTAGGTTCGAATAATTAAGGAAAGTAGTACCAATTGGCAAATAAGGAGGACGACCCCGGCCTGAAATACAGATAATCTCCAGGTCGTTTCTTTGGAATTTTGAAATAAATGCGTCCATTTTTTCTCGGTCGGATTGCATGAGTTTCTCTAGAATCCCCAAGTGAATCACCAGGAAATCAGTATTTTCCTCCGTAAGCTTTTGGTCTAGCCAGGTCACTAATTGTTCTTTAAAGCGCTCCCCGTAGGCAGCAGTCGACAAATTTAATTCTTCTTCTACTGGCATATGTATATTCATCCATTTTAATTGATCGATAGTACTGGAATTTCCAATTCGGATGGAAGGAGTAGTACCACTAGCTTCCCGTTGAATACGTTCATCCAGAATGAGTATCCGCATCAAGGCAGCCTCGATCAATTGAATATCCGTGACAATGGTTTTATATTTATTTTCATTAGAAGAAGGATCTTCCAAGAGCAGGCGCCCAATAGGACTGGGACTTTTGAACGCCTCGTAAAATCTAAACTTCGCAGGATCAACCAGAGCCGGCCCTTGCTTGTCAGCTCTGGCTGCCCCCGCATGATGGTCGTACAGTAATCCAACGTTTTCAATGTTTTGCAGAATTGACTTTTTCTTATGGCTATTATCCAGGTTTTTAATCAGCTCTGGTTTTTTGCACCCTTTACCATCAAGAATCTTGTTTAGCCAAACACCCCATATGTGTGCGATAAATCTTTCAGGGTCTGACTTCGAAAATCGATTTCTAAGCTCTTCTCTTTGTACTTTATCTTTCAAATAGATCCAACGAAGCGGAAATATTTTTTCTTTTTCTACCCTTTCCCTTGCACAATCCTCCAACATCAATACGATAGCTTGGGTAAAATTAGTTGACTGTCGTTTGCCCAATTCCTCAACCGATACCTTTCTGATTCCGCGATTCCGCCACCGCCGAGAAACTTCTGCAATACTTGAATCAATAATGAGAATTTCTCGTGGCTTTTTCAAATAAATTTCATAACCCAGGTAGTAGTTCATGCTCTTCCCAGCTTCAACTTTTACCGCCTTAAGAAGTGGTGGATTAAGTGAGAAGTCATCAAGAAAATTTGCAGGAAGTTTTTTCCGGAGATAAGATGCGGCGATTTTCATTTCGAGAACCCCCCAACCATAAGACCTTATGCGATATCCCTCTGTAATTGCCTTACCATTAATTTGTTGAGTATTCAATTTATCCAATACGGGATCGATTTGTTCCAATGATCTAGCAAAGAAATCATGAATGATAATTCGATAGCCGCGAGGGAAACGGTCATTTTGATCATTTTCAACCTTAATGCAGAGATCCAATGTCTGGTGATTTGCAAACAGCCAGTTTTCATGCTTAACAATATTCCGGATCATGTTTTCCAGGATAGTGTATATTGCGTGATTCCCCAGGTCCCCGTTCGGAATCTGTATATAAACATCTTTTAATTCTTTAAGCTGGCAATCCTCTCTAATCGTAATCTTAATGTCATTCAAAACAATGTTTTTCAGAACCAACACTTCCTTTTTAAATTTTTGTATCACCTCTCTGAATAACAATCTGGAAACGGAGGTAACTGGTTCTGAAGTCGATACATCCGCCAGAAAATCCATCCTGGTTCGGACATAGGCGCTAAATCGGGCAATTTCCTCTAACCCTGTTATTTCACATTGCCCATCTTTTTTCACATACTGTCTCAGAGTTTCAATTGAAGAAACCTTCGCCAAAACATGTGACCCAATATTATGCGACAGGTTTCTCGTCATAATATTAGATATGGCAAAGCGAATCAAATATTGTGACGAAATCTTTCGTTGCAATTGTAAAGCCAGGTCAATTAAATTTTTGGCAAAGGCACTGTGGATGATGTAAGCCAGATTATTAACTAGTTCCGGCTTCTGAAAAGTCTTTCTTTTAGGCAAGACAAAAGTAAACATAACCCCCATGAATCCGTCGCCGAATGAGAAAGGAATAATGGCATGGCACCACAGTCCTTCTCCATTCCCAGAGTCAGTAGTAGATTTTAGCTCTAATTCACATCCACTCTTATGCAAGTCTATCCATTCTGCCCAGTCTGCCTCTTTAATTTGGCTAAGCTGATAGTCGTTTTGCCTAGTTAGATTTGCTGAAACAGGGGGAGCAGTATCCCATTTTGCAAGATCGAAAATTTCCCGGACCTGTTCTAGCGTCAAAGAGTTCAGATCGAAAACCTGAGGATTGTCAAAGGATGGGAAAGCATGGTTCTCCGTTGCATCGTTGATTATGAAGACCTCATATTTTTTTCGCAACAAACTTTCAGAAATTGAGGCCACGCCGGAATGATGTTGATCGTCTTTCTGATCCAAGTAGGTCAGCAATCTCTTATAGCCTCTCCTGACCTCTTCGAAGTCTCTAATTTCTGCGTTTGGAAGGGCTTCATAGTGTGCATTATAATTATTTTTTAACCGGAAGATTTTGGAAAGCGTTTGATTTTGAAAATGGAAAAATGACGACCATATGATCTTTCCCCCATAATCACTCAATAATAAATTTACTTTTCTGCCGATTCGATTTAACCGCATCGGGATGGTCGTACTGAAGTGGGTGTTGGGAGATGGTGTTTTAATAACCGTAGCAAAGGCCTTTTTGTCAACGATTTGGACCATGCGATACCACCAGCTCTCTTTAGAAGATGGATAATAGTCAACATAACGATATTTTCTTCGATCCAAAAAGTTTTGCGCCTTTCGATTTTTTTCATGGACGGTAGAGCCAATCAACGCAACATTTGAATTCATTGCATACTTTTCGAATTCGGCAAATAAGAGGTTGCCGTAAATTTTTCCACGATATTCCTTTAGAAGAGCAAATTGATCAACAAAAGCAAAAGAACCAATGTGAGAAAGATCTTCCACAAAAGGCCATTCATGTTTTAAAAGACCTGCTACTATACCAATTGGATAGTTAGTATTGGAAGGAAGATCAAAACTATCAAAACTTGAGAGGAACCCAATGTATTCCCTATTTAATGAGATAAAAAAAATCCTACCGATCGGTTTACTATAACTTTTTAGTCTAGGATAAACCATGTCATCATATAGATAGCCTTGATTTGAGTCGATATCTTTCGTGTATCTAGAATCTGAATAAATCTTAGCCAGAGCGGAGAAGTGATGCTCTTCCAATTTATGGAAGGGAATCTGTGCAATTTGTGCCAGCATAGGTTAGAGATTGAGCTCTTGATATTCTATTTGGGCTCCAAACTGCTGGAGCCAAATTTTTTCTTCGGGTGTTAATTTGAGCTGATAGGCTTCACGCCAATAATAATTGTCCTTTGTTCGTAAGCCAAGCAGGTTTCTGCAAATGAAGGCATGAATTGCACCTTTTCTTTTTTCCACCACCAAACTACCATTCTGTAATAAAGAGTAAATCACCCCCCATCTATCTACTGGATGGTAACAATTCAGTGCTTTATGATCAAGTTGGCAAAGGCCAAGCGCGATTCTTCGGCCCTTCAGTTTAATCCGAAAGTTGTCCAAGTTACGTTTTGCATTTTTGTTTTCCAGCTTACCATTTATATTATCTAATCCTCCAATTCCATCTTTCTTTCCATTCAAAATATTAGAAATTAATTTCAATGTCGATTGCGATATCTCGCTTTCGATGCTTTCATAATCATCCCTATTTCTATGCTCCGTGTACAACACCATGGCAGAACCAAAGTCTGGTAGAACCTCGCGAGCATCTTTTAACTGGAGATCCTTTTCGATGAGCATCTGAGCAAATTTAGCAAAACCCATTACTGGCCTGGTTATCAAATGCTTAGAATAGATGATAATATTTTGATGATGAAAAAACCGGGGAGCATAGCTAGGGTCAAATTCGGTTAAAACAACAAAATTATAGAGCCTTGGAGAGGCAGCCAAAATTTGGTCTGCAATATGATATCCCTGTATTCTCTTAAATCGAAGTTTTCGATCATAATATCGAAAGTCACATAATACCGTATTAATACTATACTCTTTTCCTAATATGGCTATAGCTTCCTGAATGGAGTTGGCTGTAAAACAACGGATATTGGATTTCAATAATTCGGAGGCCATTCTCTGCCTAAAGTCAAGTCTGTTACTGATGTAAATAATCTTAATTTCTGAACGTATGTGCTCCTGAGGTAAAGCATCCCTTTGCAAGTCATCAATTATGTTATCCTGTAAAATTTGTAATCCTTCTGAAAGGTCGTTTAGAGTTAGAGGTTGGAAGCCAAAAATATCGATAATTTCGTCCTGATCAATTTGCTCCGGATAAATCACTTTTTCTTCTATTTCCCTTATCTTATCAGCTAGAAACTCTTGTAAAACCCTCGCCCCTACACCCTGATCAAAAGATCTGATTTCATTAAAGATTTGATGAAAAAGATTATGAACAAAACCCTCTTTACGGTATAAATTCTCCTGCAAATCCTGGAATAAGAATTGATCAAGTGGCGGCGCAAACTTTCCTCTGATTCTAGGAAGGTCTAGTGAAAGTAGTTGACTAAAGGGAATAAAAGTAATGGCGGGGTCCTTGAATATTCTCTCATTATTGCGTTCAGAAAAAATGAGTTTTTCATTTTCCAAATCTTCAAATAATGCTGGATAGAATGAAGTGATCAAAATTGGAGCACTTTGCTTAAATTCAGCACGAATTTTGAATACTAAATCAAGGCCAGCAAACTTAGAAAAGTATAGATTGCCTTCCCAAAGCAATTCTGCTTGTACGATTATCCCGATATCGGCAGCGACTTTTGATTTCGAAAAGGTTTTATCGAAATCCTGAGAAGAAGTAACAAAGTTTAAGCCCGTTGGAAATAAAAATTTGAGCCTTTTATCACAAATGCAATGGACTGTGGTGATCAAGATCCGTAATTATTTAAAGATGGTCTCTAATCAATTAAACAATAAGCAATACCCTAGATTAAACCAGGCTTTAAATTCTAAATCACCAATCATTAGGAAATTGATGCCATATCGGCACCTTGTAATATCAAAACTATATTTTAGAAAAGCAAAAACTGCGCCACATTTTCATGCTGGTAGTAATTCAGAGCTGCTGGATTCAATGATTCCTATTTAATTTCCTTGATGTCTCTTCAATAGCAACACGAACTAATATGAACCAAAATCCTCATCCTTCTATTTTTATCTTTGGTCGAATCAATTTGGCATTCATAATTAAAGTTCCGAAGTTTCGGTGTTCTGGGCAAATCGATTGCAAGGATACAACTGTAAAATATATTCATTCACCTTAAAAAATACCAGCTAATATGAATTGGTCCAGGTTTTTGTTAATGACTCTTTTAACAACCGTTCCCTTTTTCACCAATGCGCAGGACAAAGTCCCGAAAAAGATCACCTCCGTAGAAGGCATCACGGAATATCAACTGGACAATGGCCTCAAAGTTTTACTATTTCCCGACCCATCCAAACAAACCATTACCGTGAACATCACCTATTTGGTGGGATCGCGGCACGAAAATTACGGCGAAACGGGAATGGCACATCTACTGGAGCACCTTGTATTCAAAGGTACTCCGGATCACCCAGACATCCCAAAGGAATTGTCAGACCACGGAGCCCGCCCCAATGGGACCACGTGGTTGGACCGTACCAATTATTTTGAGACGTTTGCTGCGACCGAGGAAAATCTGCGGTGGGCACTCGATCTCGAATCCGATCGAATGATCAATTCCTACATTGCCCAAAAGGATTTGGACAGCGAGATGACAGTGGTCCGGAATGAATACGAAGCCGGTGAGAACTATCCGACTTCCGTTTTGCAAAAAAGAATGCTGTCGGCAGCATACTCGTGGCACAATTATGGAAATACAACCATTGGAGCCCGCTCGGACATTGAGAATGTAAGGATTGAGAACTTACAAGCTTTCTACCGCAAATACTATCAACCGGACAATGCTGTACTAATGGTGAGTGGTAAGATCGATGAGGAGGCAACATTAAAATTAGTACAGGAATATTTTGGCGATATACCCCGACCGGAACGCAAGCTATACCCGACCTATACCGAGGAGCCGACGCAAGATGGAGAACGTTTCGTCAAACTGGAAAGAACGGGAGACGTACAGGCATTTGCTGCGTTGTATCATATCCCATCCAGTCTTCATCCGGATGCTTCTGCCATTGAAGTCTTATTAGAAACCCTTACTCACCGGCCATCTGGCCGACTTTACAAAAACCTGATAGAGGCACAAAAAGCAAGTCAAGTCTATGCCTACGCCTTCCCGACCAGCGAACCCGGCATCGCCTACTTCAGTGGCACCGTATTAAAAGAAAAATCACTGGAAGATGCGCAAAACACCTTTTTGGCCACGTTGGATTCCTTAGCCAGCAACCCGATCACGGAGGAAGAAGTAGAAAGGGCCAAAAGAGACATCTTGAAAAACATAGAATTGCAACTGACCAATACCGAACAGGTAGGCGTTTTTATGAGTAATTTCATTGCAACCGGAGATTGGAGAATGCTGTTCATCAGAAGAGATCGCATTGAAGCTGCCACCGCCGAGGATGTCAATCGGGTGGCTCAATATTACCTGAAGCCCTCCAACCGGACCCTAGGCCAATTCTTACCGGCAGACAATCCGGACCGGGTAGAAATACCAAGAACTCCGGATCTCAAGACTTTAGTAGAAGGTTATAAAGGTCGCGAAGCCATGGCCCAGGGCGAAGCATTTGATCCCTCTCCGGCCAATATCCAAGCTAGAACCAATCGCGGCTCGTTGGCCAACGGCATGAAATATTCGCTACTGGCGAAGGAAACCAAAGGCAACGTCGTAACGGCTACCATCGGTGTACGGTTTGGTAATGAAAAAACGCTGAAGGGGAAAAGGACGGCGGCATCCATCGCGCCCGGCATGCTCAACAAAGGCACTTCTACCAAAAGTCGGCAAGAAATTCAGGATCTCTTTGATCAATACAAAGCACAGGTAAATTTCTACGGAAGTGAAGGGAAGTCTTTTATCGGGATCAAAACCACGAGAGAGAACTTTGAAAATACACTGCGCTTATCCCTGGAGATCTTAAAGGACCCTTCCTTCCCCGAAGATGAGTTCCAAACCCTGATCCAACAGCAAATTGCATCCATTGAACAATTCAAATCCGAGCCCTTTAGCAAAGCCAGCACGGCCTTATCGGAGCATATGAATATTTATCCCAAAGACCACATTCTTTATGCGGAATCGCCCGAAGAGGAAATTGCCAGCCTCAAAGCATTGACGGTAGACGATGTCAAGGCTTTCTACGAAGAGTTTTACGGTGGTGGGGAAAGTTCCACGATTACTATTGTCGGAGAATTCGACGAAGGCAATGTCAAAGACATTTTGACGAATGAATTGGGCGATTGGAAAACAGAAAGACCCTATACTCGTCCTCCAATGACCACCTTCAATGGAGAGCCGCTGAATACGGATGTCAAAACTCCAGATAAGACAAACGCCGTCTTTCTGGCCGTGATGGAATTGGAAATGTCGGATCAAGACCCTGACTATCCAGCACTGTTCGTCGGCAATTACTTGCTTGGAGGAGGGTTTCTCAATTCCCGTCTCGCCACCCGCATCCGTCAGAAAGAGGGTCTAAGTTATGGTGTTGGATCTTTCTTCAGTGCAGATGGCAAAGAACGTTCGGCCACTTTCGGAGCGCAGGCCATCTACAATCCGGAAAACAAAGCCAAGGTGGAAAAGGCCTTCTTTGAAGAAATTCAGAAAGTAATCGACGAAGGATTTACCCAGGAAGAGCTCGACGCCGCCAAGAAAGGACTGTTACAAAGCAACCTGGTGACTCGTGCTCAAGATTCTTATCTGGTTACGACGCTAAACAATAATATGATTTATGAACGCGACATGACGTATTACGAAAAATTTGACAAAAACCTGGAAGCCTTGACCCTGGACGATGTCAACGCTGCCTTCAGGAAATACGTCAAACCGGAAAAGCTCTGTGTTGTAAAAGCCGGCGATTGGAAAGAGGAAGTTAAAAAACCGTAAAACAAAGGCTGTACGTAGTTTTCAAGCTGCGTACAGCTGAATCTTTTCGTGTTTATTTGCGGTTAACGTATCGGATTGTCTATATTTGACGATTATTCTTTTTCATTGCCTGTCACCTGTTATTTACAGGTCACACCGGAACCCGATTATTGCCAAGCCCTTTCCAAAATTCATGCTGTTCCTCAGCCCAATTCAGGTGTATGGTGATGAGTTATTATTGGGAAAAAACAAGACAATATGACTAGCTTTATGAAACTTGCCCGGTCAGGGACTGCTTATCTGCTATTGACCACCATTTTGCTTTTTGGTCTGAATAGCTGTGACCAAGGATCGAGATCCGGTGAAGCCAGGATCCTGGTTTTCTCAAAAACCAGCGGATTTGTACACAATTCCATTCCGGACGGCATCGCCGCCATCCAAAAACTAGGAAGTGAACATAATTTTAGCGTAGACACCACTTCAGATGCCGCTATGTTCAAAGAGGAAGTGCTGGAACCTTATGCAGCAATCGTATTTCTAAACACAACCGGCAACGTACTGGATCACTACCAGGAAGCCGCCTTTGAACGTTACATCCAGGCGGGAGGTGCATTCGTCGGCGTACACGCTGCTTCGGATACGGAGTACGACTGGGGCTGGTACGGCAAATTGGTCGGCGCATATTTCAAGAGTCACCCCAGGACACAGGAAGCTAAATTTATCGTAAAGGATCAAAACTTTGCGGCCACCAGTTTCTTTGAAGAAACAGAATGGGTCCGAACCGACGAGCTCTATAACTTTAAAAAGCTGAACCCCGATGTCAATGTCATTTTGACGGTCGACGAAACCTCTTACGAGGGAGGAGAGAACGGCGACTACCACCCGATGAGTTGGTACCACGAGTACGATGGTGGACGCGCTTTCTTTACCGCATTGGGGCATACCAAGGAAAGTTATCAGGAAGAGAAATTTCTCCAACACCTTTTAGGGGGCATCCAATACGCTATTGGTGACAATCGGAAATTGGACTACTCCAAAGCAAAATCTCAGATCCCCCCCGAAGGCGATCGGTTTTCTAAAGTACCACTGGCCGTGGGCAAATTCTTCGAACCTACCGAAATGGCCATTCTTCCCAATCACGATATTCTGATCGCGCAACGACGTGGTGAATTATTACTTTACAAGGCAGACACAGAAGAACTCAGCGAAATAGCTACTTTAGATGTCTATTACAAAACCAATGTCCAGGGAGTCAATGCCGAGGAGGGTTTCATGGGATTACAAAAAGACCCCAACTATGAAGAAAACAATTGGATCTATGCCTTCTACAGTCCCACCGGCGACGAATGGGTCAACCGATTGTCCCGTTTCAAATACAAAGATGGCGTTTTTGACAAGTCGTCTGAACAAGTGATTCTGGATGTTAAAAGCCAGCGGGAGATCTGTTGTCATACCGGCGGTTCAATCGCTTTTGGCCCCGACGGCCTGCTGTACCTCTCTACAGGAGACAACTCCACTCCATTTAATGAAAAAGGCGTTCGTTTTGTCAATAATGGTTATGCTCCACTAAATGATGTGCCTGGCCACCGTCAATACGATGCCAGACGCTCTTCGGGCAATACCAATGACCTGCGAGGCAAAATCTTGCGGATCAAGGTGAATGAGGACGGAAGTTACGACATTCCGGAAGGGAACCTGTTCCCCGTTGGTACGGAAAAGACCAGGCCGGAGATATATACCATGGGGCATCGCAATCCCTACCGCATCTCAGTCGATCCCAAAAAAGGTTATGTTTACTGGGGCGATGTTGGCCCTGATTCACGCATTGACAGCTTTGATACAAGGGGGCCGAGGGGTTACGACGAAATGAATCAGGCTCGATCTGCCGGCAACTTCGGTTGGCCACTTTTCATCGCCGATAATAAACCGTATCGCGCTTTTGATTACGCCACTGGCGAATCGGGAGAACTCTTCGATCCTGCCAAACCCATCAATACTTCTATTCACAATACCGGCTTACGTGAATTACCTCCCGCTCAGGGGGCGTATATATTCTACGATTACGGCACGTCCAACCAGTTTTCCGGCCTCAAATCAGGAGGGCGAAACGCCATGGCTGGTCCAGTTTACTATGCAGATCTTTATACTGGCGACAAAAGATTACCGACTTATTACGATGGGAAAGTCCTCATTTATGACTGGATCCGCGGTTGGATGAAAGCGGTGACCCTGTTTCCCGATGGTACTTTTAATAAGAAAGAGCCATTTGCACCGGACATTAAAGTCAACAACCTGATCGATATGGAAATGGGGCCCGACGGCAGGATTTATCTATTGGAATACGGTAGTGGATGGTTTTCAGCCAATGACGATTCAGGATTGAGTTACATTACTTTCAATGGCGGTAACAGGCCTCCGGTAATTGCCAGTATTGAAGCAGATCATACCTCCGGTATTTTACCACTTTCGGTCAATTTGACGGTGGATGCCAAGGACCGCGAGGAAGATGCCATGTCTTACCGGTGGACAATCGGTAATGGAGAAACCGTAGAAACTCAAGAGCCAAAACTGGCGCATACTTTTACGGAAGCGGGAGAATACGTGGTCTCGGTCGAAGTAGTAGACGATGAAGGCGCTTCAGCCAAAAGTGATTTAGTGTCAATTGTAGCGGGCAACAGTACCCCCGAAGTGGCGATTGAAATCGAATCCGAAAACGCCTCCTTCTTTATCCCCGGCCGGCCGATTAAATACAACGTTTCAGTTTCGGACCCGGAGGATGGCGCTGAAGGCATTGACGAATCCAATATTTTTGTTTCTGTAGATTATATGGACGGCCTCGACGCGGTCAACCTCTCCCTGGGGCACCAGGTCGTATCGGCAGCAGTGACAGGAAAGGCACTTACGCTTTCGCTGGATTGTAAGGCCTGCCACAAAGAAAATGAGAAATCTGTAGGTCCGTCTTATTTGGCCATTGCCCAGAAGTACCAAAAGCAACGGGGCGCCGCTAGATATTTGCGCGAAAAGATTAAAAATGGCGGTGGCGGTGTTTGGGGAGAAGTGCCGATGGCAGCGCATCCGGACCTGGCGGATGAGGAATTAAGACAAATTGTCGTCTACGTGCGCTCTTTGGCAGGGCCCGAAGGCAAGAACAAATCCCTTCCTCCCTCAGGAACATTCATTGCAGATCCCGCCAACGGAGATAAAACATTGGTCCTAACCGCCAGCTACACCGATAATGGTACCGATGGCGCGAAACCATTAACCGGTACGAAAACCATTGCCCTCAAAAGTAATACCATATCTTTTGACAACGATACCAAGGCAGAAGGCTTCCGCTACGTGGCTTTTGGTAAAATGAAGCTCCTGATTACACCGAAAGAAGGAGGATGGTTTGCCCTGGAAGACATCGACCTGACGGGCATCAAAACGGCCAATATCAGAGCCGGCTGGCAAGCTCCTCCCAAAGTCGATATGGAGTTGGAGTTGCGTCTCAATAGCCCGGAGGGCCAGCTACTTGGAAAAGGCCGGATGCCCGTCGCGGCGCAAGGTGCCAATGGTGGGCTCATCCCCATTAAGCTCAATGCCAAATTGGATTCAAAATCCAATAAGATTTATGTAGTCTATAAACCGGAAGAAGAAGAAAAGATGGGAGAAGAAGTTACAGTAGGATTGATGGGAGTAAGTTTCGGTGCAAGATAAAAAAGCTTAACGGCTACATCAAAAATGCCCGGCCCTCGACCGTAGTCGAAGTCCGGGCATTTCCTTTGGGTTTAGTTTGATTGGGATTAGGACTTTCTATAGTAGCCTTTCTTGTATTTGCTGTATTTATTGTATTTGTAGTGGCCATGTCCTTTTTGGTATTTATTGTAGTGGCCATGTCCTTTCTGGTATTTGTTGTAGTGACCGTGTCCTTTCTGGTACTTGTTGTAGTGACCGTGTCCTTTCTGGTATTTGTTGTAGTGACCGTGCCCTTTCTGGTACTTGTTGTAGTGACCGTGTCCTTTCTGATATTTGTTGTAGTGACCGTGTCCTTTCTGATATTTGTTGTAATGACCGTGCCCCTTTTGGTATTTGTTGTAGTGACCGTGTCCTTTATGATAGCTCTTTTTATAATAGCTGGACTTGTAGGAACTACTTTGAGCCTGAGCGTAATTTGTGGAAGTAAAGAAGAAGAAACTTAGAATTGCGACGATTAGTAAATTTTGAGTTCTCATTATTTTATTTTTTTCTTTGTTGAATGATTTTG
>JANQRV010000103.1 GCA_028284395.1 Saprospiraceae bacterium | reverse complement strand
AAGGCCAAACCCCTTCTCCGCGGCAACGGCCAGAACCGCGCAGTCGACCAAGGGGATGAAACCCGCACGGACAATCCGCACGTCGTCACCAAGCCGAGGTTTGCCAGTTTTATGGCGGGTTCAACCAATTGCTGGAAGGACATCGAACCGTATTCCTGCAATAGGGCAACAATGACATCGGGCCCTGCAGGAACCAGTTGTGACCAAAGATGCATTTTGGGTATCGTTTCGAAGTTTTTCTTCCGAAAAACTTCAATAGTTGCCTTTGCTGGGGCCGTCCCGACACCGATATACCCCCTGACAGTATCCATTTGTGCATCATATATCATAGCGGGGGCAATCCCTGGAAAACCGGAGGCTTCACCGTGTGTCACGTAAAGCACCAGCAAACCGGCGATCGCGGCGTCAAAAGCATTGCCTCCTTCCTCAAGAATCCGGTAAGCAACTTCAGCTGCCCAAGGCGTACCTGCTACCACCGCGTGTTGATTTGCTCTCACCATTGGACGATCCTGCCCCTTAGGGTCTTCAAACTCCATTAAATTTCGCGGCCCTTTGGGAAGCGCCCAATAGATGACTCCAATTAAAACAACAACCATCAGCAAGCCATAAATAACCTTCCGCAAGATCGCCATGCTGTATTACTTTAACTTGATGGAGTAATTTTGGTGGCGTTTCATACGATAAACAGTTCCCGTCGTATTTCTTTCAAATACGATTTTTTCTCCCATTTCTCCATTGCCCCTCATCCGTTGAAACGTATCTCCCTCCAAGTGCTTTAACAAAGTAAATGAGCTAGGATCGTCACTCGGAAGTCCAACGATTGCCAGGTTTCCATACCAGGGTAAAATTACAGTTTCGGAAGACCATGGCTGGGCGTTGTAGGTGCCACAGTAATCTTGAAGATTCACTCCTGCCGCCAATTCATTTGTATCGGCATCCAATGCTTTGCCAATAACCCGGGCCATTCCAGCAATGTATTTTCCGGTACTAACTCCGCCTGCATTGACCATTACAATATATGCCATCTTCCGACGTGGACTTAACGATATCTGGGTACGATAACCTGGACAAGAACCACCGTGGCCAACGATGTTACTACCATCTGACCCTTGGCGGACCGAAAACCCCAACCCCCATGATGTTTTCCAGTCTGGGTTCATCCAGTGTACGCGTTGCATCTCCCGGAGGGTGCTCACTTTTAAAACCTCCTTGCCACCATTCTCCAGGAGGCGAAATTGCCAGGAAGCAAATTTGGCCATATCTTCCACAGTGGACGTAAAACCAGCAGCAGCAGTTATTCCCTCGGTAAAAAATGCATTTAGTTGATCCCTCGAGCCATCTCGGGTCAAGGCTCCGTAGCCAGTGGCCAATTGACCTCCCATCAGCGCTTTGGGCATTTCCGGCCTGGTATCTTTCAACTGGAGGACCTGTAGAATATTTTCTTTCACATAGGTTTCATATTTGATCCCGGAAACCTGCTCAATGATAGCTCCGAGTATGGTCAGACCGAAATTAGAATATTGAAAAAAAGTAGAGGCTGGATAAAGGGTATTCATTTCGTTGATCTGGGCCTTTATCTCCTCAACTTTGGGAAAATCAAAATCCGGAGCTGTCCAATAGGGGAAATTAGATTGTCTGGGCAATCCCGAACTATGAGTCAGAAGTCCTCTGACGGTGATTGGTCCGCTATCTTCAAATGACTGGCGAACCTTAAACCAAGGGAGTATTGAGGATATTTCGTCATCCAGGCGAAGATGACCAGCATCCCTCAATTGTAAAATAGCAATTGCCGTAAAGAGTTTTGAAATGGAACAAATGCTATAGATCGTCGATGCACTAGCTGTATTTTCAAGTGCTACATCGGAATAACCGAACCCCGAACTCCAAATCAAATCCTGGTCCTTGACAATACCAACGGAAATCCCCGGCAGTTTCTCGTAGTCCTTCTGAGCATCCAACCAGGTATTTAACAAGCGAAAGGCATCTGTAAGATCAGGATCACTTTGACTGGTCAGGGATGTGCTTATCAACAAAAAAAACAATACAAATCGCATAGCGTCTTATTTGATGCTTTATCAATGACCAGAAGATACGATTAAGAAATGTAAAGTAGAGGTTCATCCAGGCACAAATAAAAAAAGAGAACCCACCGGTTAGATAAGTGGGTTCTACCTTACACTTTTCTTTTACACTAATTTTATCTCGCTCGTCTAGCTGGGCTCCCGTCAGCCAAAACCATCCATGTCTGCACAATCCTGCTTTGCGAGGAGTACCAGTAAGACATTTTTGTGTTCATTCGTTTCATATTCTTATCTATCCCCCCAACAATTGATCGCAAAAATCTTCCGGTAGAACAATGTCTTGAAAATTCAGAGATGCACCATTCCCACTTGGGTCAATTGTTATTTCTAAGGTTGCCCCGTTAAAAAGCAAAGTCTGTGAGGCAATGACAACACCGTCGAAAAGATATTCACTCGAACCGTAGTTAACCTTAAAATCATAGGTGCCTCCCTGTTCCAAATTGCTGGAGCAAAAGAAGCCGCTTACAGCATTGTTCAAATAGTTCCAATTGTTGCATCCGGAAGGTCGATAATATACAATGAAGTCTGGATTGATTTGGAGGGAAGTACTGCCTCCTTGGCAAATTCCCGACATGGTCGCTTCAATATGAAAAAGAGAGAAGTTTAATCCAGTAAGATTTAAAGTATAGGTTTCATTACAATTGATAGCCGACGGTAAAGACACGGTAATAATTGATTCTCGGCAGGAAGCATCTTCCAAATTGTAAAACTTGATCTGATACTCCTGGTCCGAAGGCACATTTGAAAACTCGAAAGTATTTCCATTGCTGATCCGCACGTATTTGCCGGCCCCTACACTTGCCAAAGAGGAGGTATTGATTAGCTCCGCGTAATAGATAGGCGATTGACAATTTCCGTTAAAATTGGAAGATACTTCAAAAGTGATCGGATCACTCGCCGAACAAGTATTGCTGTTTATCGACGCCACATTCCACCATGACAAGTGCGTGATTTCAAAAACTGCCTCCATTTTTCCATCTGCAGATGCTCCAATGGTCGCATCACCCTCATATTGCCACCGCCCTTCATCTTCATCCAAACTCCAAACGGGAAGTTGATCTCCTACACGAAGTTTTGCACCTGTCTCCGGATCCAACGTATTTGGGTTGATTCCAACCCTGACCTCTAGTGGTTCAGAAAACGTCTTGACCTCTTGATCACCAACGAACATGTCAAGAGAAACAAATCCGGCAGTGATGAATTGAGTGGTTCCGAGGTCATTACCGTTTTCATCAACTACAGAACTAGCGACCAGTCCCCCGGGAAAAGCAGCTAGTGATTCCTCACTACGGTTATCAAAATGGACCAACTGAGCTTGCACCATTCCCACCAACTCATTATTGTTTTCATCCAGTACTTTGGTGCCTGTCTCCATTTCAACTCTTGTAATCTCTTCCTTTTCAACTGCTTCTTCAGTCTCAAAAGAAACATCCTCATTGAGTCCCTCTGTCCCACTGGCAAAAGAATGTGCTACACTCGTACCACCTGTAGGCAAATCATTGATTGCTGCCATTTTTACCGGGACAATTTGAAAAGCCGTATCCGTAATAAGAAAATTATGGACCGTTTTTAGAAAACCGGGTGCCTCCGCAACTACTCGAATACTCTTGGTGTGGTCCTTGTCAATTAAGACCTCCCGATCGAAGGCAATTTCTAAAATTCCGTTGACGACGGTCAATTCCTTGTTGCCATCGGTTGCATAAACCAGGTCACTATCAGGCCCCTCAATGGCTATAACCAAGTTTTCTGGGGTTAGCGAAGACTCCTGATTCACATTCAAAAACTGTACCGCCAACGGTACCCGAAAGATATCGGTATTTACATTTAATACGACTCCCTCTGTAAATCCTTCGAGGAGGCCCTCTCCGTTAGTCGAACAGCCAGAAAAAATACCTGTACCGATGAACACCGTCAGCACATACATCGTTAAGGTCTTCATTTTCATCATTGCCACTATTTTTGATTGATAATTGAGTTCAGTTAAGAGGAATAATGCTTTTGCTAGATCACCTCAATTTCATTGAGAAAGATTGCTTCATGGTCTTGTTCTTCACCGCATCACTAACCTTGATTTTTTGTGTGAGGGGTTGGTACTTCACATGTTCGATCAAAAATTCGTAAACACCCCCTTTTTCCAGTCCGACCGTAAATAGCCCCCCCGGAAACCTTCCGGTACGCAGTAACTCTCGTACACCGTCTTTCTTCAATTGATAAACATTCAGGTAGATATGGTCTAGTGTTACATCCGAACTTTCTTCGAAAACAGAACCTTCAAAAGTGATAAAGGGATAACCGCCACTGGATGCTTCCGAGCGCTCGGAAGCATCTCGCGGTTGGTACGGAAATTCTCCGTCCGACTGCACCTCGTTAATACCAGTATTTTCGAGAGAGCGAACTTTGCCGGTCTTCTTTCCATTCAGGCGTACAGCAAGCCTTAAACTAACATTGGGATGCCATTTCAGAGACGCTAGATTATCTTCTAACACCGGGCCATTATGTGCATTATCTTCCAGTAAACCCGTTGAAACGATGTCGATTTTTGGTGCGCCCCGATAATAAGCGCCAACTTCCAAACTTAAACCAACCCGCTTACGCGGAATGCCTTTTCCGATGCCAATTCCTAGATAGGGATAAATGGAAGAATGCGTGGTATAGGTCCCGGCAATTTCTCCAACTCTTTCAGGGTTCAGTTCATAATCATTCAGTTGAAATTGATCTCTGAAGTGGATGGTGGTGGCAACGGAGTTGTTTAAACCAACCAATGCTCCACCCATAAATCTGAAGTTATTTTTTGCTCCGGGGGCGAAGGCCAAAACCAATCCTACGGTCGAAAGGTTGACATCCGCATCTACCAGTAAGGTCTGGTCAGAAAACCCTAATTCCTGGGCATTTATCTCCAAATCAGACATCGAAAGTTGGAGATAATTGTAACTTGCACGGACCTCCAGCCATTCTTTCAATTGGTAAGTGAAGTCGGCGCCGACAAAGGCTTGTGAACCTACGCTGAGGGCGAGGGCGGAACCATTTTTTTTCGGAGAATCAATCGAAATATCAGACTGTCCGGCCAGGAAGCCTCCCGTCCACTGAAAAGCAGTTATCAAAACCACCATCCATAGGGTCGATACCCAACTGGATTTTGGGGTAAAACTTTGTCTACAAAACATGGATAAACATTTTTTATTAATCAAGAGATCTTTACACAAGATGAGATGTATGTAGGAACCTATTGATAGTTTTGGCTTTGCCTCATTATCCAATCGTGTTTGTATAGAAAGTTTCTGTCATCATACTCTTGAATCTGACGGAAAAGTAGGGAGGATGTATTAGGTAGGCGGGAAATTTGCTTTTGTGGCCTCTCAAAGATAAAAGTGAGCTTCATGCATATTTTACCGAAATCAGCGAATCTGTCACCGTGTTAAATTGAATAAAAAAAACCCGGAAAGATATGCTCATCCATACTTTCGCTCTTTTTTCCCAATTTCACTCCCTGAAACCGAAAGGCCTTATTGCGTAGGTAGAAAATTTAACCCATTAAAAATCAACATCTTTCACAACGACCTTTCTTTAGTTTATCCCATGCTCCATTTTGCAATGCTAAGTACCACATTGCAGCCGAATCTTTCAAGAAAAGGAAAAATGGTAACTCAAATTCACTTTCCACTTAGAATAATTCTCCCTGTTCAGGATTCGGCAGTAGCCGAAAGGATCTGCGATGATGGATGCTTACTCCGATGATCTTGATCGCCTCCCGGTGCGCCTTCGTTGGATAGCCCTTGTTTTGGCGCCAAAGGTATTGCGGGAAATGACGGTCGATCTCTATCATGTAATCGTCTCGATAGGTTTTTGCCAGAATGGATGCGGCGGCGATGGAAGCATATAGAGCATCCCCGCTAATGATGCAATGATGCTCCACGTCCTTATAAGAATTAAACCTATTGCCGTCAATCAGAAGAAGATCGGGCCTTTCCTTCAATTGGTCAATGGCGCGATGCATCGCAAGAAAAGAGGCGTTCAGAATGTTGACGACATCGATCTCCTCCGGAGAAACGGAAGCAACTGCCCACGCCGTTGATTCGGATTCGATGATTTCCTTTGCCTGCTTTCTCTGATTTTCGGTTAATTTTTTCGAATCATTAATGAGCGGATGATAAAAATCCCGGGGCAGTATCACTGCTGCAGCAAAGACTGGACCCGCCAGACAGCCTCGCCCCGCTTCGTCGCAACCAGCTTCGACTTTGGATTTAGAAAAAAAAGGCTTTAACATAAGTGAACCAATTTCTCTTTATAAGGTTTCAAAGATAATTGAAACATTTGAAAATTACGTTGAATGAAAAACATCCGAGTTGCAATTATTGTCTTGTTTGCGATCCTTTCCGTTGCAAGTGCTTTTCAATTACCGAATTTGCAATTTTCATTCAACTTCGAGCAATTTTTCCCCGAAGGAGATGCAGACCTTCAGGTTTTCCAGGATTTCATTGAAGAATTTGAAGCAGACGATAATTTTCTATTGATCGCAGTAGAAAATAAGGAGGGAGTTTTTAATCAAGCTTTTCTTGAAGCCTTTCACGATTTGACGTTGCAAACGCGAGAACTTCCTCATGTCCTAAATTCACAATCCTTGACCAAAATCTCTTTCCCGGTAAAAACCCCCTTCGGTTTTGCCCCTATTCCGGCAATTCGCATTGATGCTCCGGAACAATATCCCAAAAACAGGGAGAAAATTCTGGCTGACGATCGATTTGTCTACAACCTGATTACCGAGGACGCAACGGCCTTGGTAATTTATTTGCAAATCATCAATGGTATTCAGCTCGAAGACGCCGGGGAATTAATGCAAGAATTAAACGGATTGATGTCAAAATATGATTTTGAGGATTACCATTATCTTGGAAGACCCTATTTCCAAAAGGAATTAGTGGACATGCAGAAACGGGAGCTGGTGGTTTCTGCGGTTGCGGCTGGCATCTTGGTCACATTTATCATGTTCTTGATTTTCCGCAAACCAATCGGCATTGGTATTGCGTTGGTTTCAATTGGAGTTGGAATGGTACTCTTCATCGGCTTCATGGCAGTTACCGGCAGAGAATTTAGTGCCATGTCGGCGCTTTATCCGGTTTTAATGATCATCGTTGGCACATCGGATGTAATTCACATCATGTCTAAATACATCGACGAATTGCGGAAAGGAAAGAAGAAGACCGAAGCTCTAAGAACCACCATTTTTGAAATTGGTATTGCCACATTACTCACCTCAATTACGACTGCTATAGGCTTCGCTACATTGTTAAGCAGTCGTATTGGGCCAATTCGTGATTTTGGTTTAAATGCTGCATTAGGAGTTTTGATTGCTTACATCACCGTCATCTTTTTTACCACCGCACTACTGTCTTATTTTGACGCAAATCAGTTGATCAGCACCAAAAGCAAAGAAGGTTTCTGGGAAAAAATCATGCAAAAAAGCTATTTCTTTACCTTAAACTACAAGAGAAGTATTGCCTGGGCGGGTATTTTGCTGTTTGTTATCAGCTGTTTGGGCATCTCTCTGATCAGTACCAATTATAGTATTCTTAAAAACATGCCGGTTGGAGAAAAAATCACGGAAGATTTTCAATATTTCGAGAAGAAGTTAACTGGATTTAGGCCAATGGAAATTGCCGTATATGCCCAGGGTGACTATGAGGCCAATGACTATGAAGTATTAAAGCAAGTTGACGAACTGGAACAGCATCTTAAAAAATATCCGGAGATCAAGGCCACCAATTCCATCACTTCCATCTATAAAAGCCTGCATCAAATGTTTCATGGAAACAGTTCGGAAGCCTACCGTTTTCCGGAAGAGAAAGATAATTTCGAAAGATTGGACAGGTGGGTCAGCAAAGTTCCGGAGAATAATGTCAAAGTATTACTGAGCAAAGATCAGAAGAAAGCACGAATTTCTTCTAGAGTCATGGATATGGGGGCAGACTCTATCAAATATATGGGAAACAAAATCGACCATTTTATTGCTACCAAATTGGATTCCTCAGTGGTAAAATTTCAGAGAACAGGGACTGGATTGATCATTGACAAAAATGCTGAATACGTTCGGCATAGCTTACTATCAGGTTTGGGCATAGCGATTTTGATAGTTAGTTTTATCATGGCTTTGCTTTTTCAAAATCTTTGGATGCTGTTGATTGCCTTAATTCCCAATTTTCTCCCTTTGCTCATCGCCGGTTCTCTACTTGGGTTCTTTGGAATTGAATTGGAGGCGGGAATATCAATTGTTTTTGCCGTCATTTTTGGTATTGCAGTAGATGACACCATTCACTTTTTAGCAAAACTGAAACTGGCTCGCCGAAAAGGATACAACCTGGAAGAAAGCCTCCAAATTACGTTTCGGGAAACTGGAAAGGCGATTTGCTTGACTACGGTCATTCTTTTTTTCGGATTTCTGATCATGTTTTTCTCCATTCATCCGCCCAGCATTATTGTCGGTATGCTCATCAGTGTCACTTTGTTCAGCGCCTTATTCAGCGATCTTCTCTTCATTCCCTTATTAACGAGATGGCTCCTGAAAGAATAAGACAAATTTGAGTACCAGGAAAGATTGTGTTATTTTTTGGGCAACTAAAACACAGTTACCTTGACCAATCCTAACTGGCAAGAAATATCCAGGTACATCACACCATTTTTCTTCTTGGGCATCCTAGTTTTGGGGGGTTTCCTGGTCGATGACTACGGAATGTCGTGGGATGAAGCGGCGCAGAGAAAACATGGATTCATCGCACTTGACTATGCTACGGAATTTTTGGGCATACAATGGGAAAAAGTACACCCGGAAGATAACTTATCCGAATACGGTGGTCGACATTATACACTATTGTACTCCATGTTTTGCGGGATAGCAGAAAAAACACTAGGTGTTGAAAATAGTTTTCGCTCCCGGTATCTCTTGCGCCACACCATTGTTTTTCTTCTATTTTGGACAAGCTTGTTGTTTTTCTACAGAACAGTTCTGTTGAGGTTCAAAGATTTCCGAATGGCTTTGCTGGGCGTGGCTTTGTTATTACTCAGTCCTCGGATTTTTGCCAATGCGTTTTACAATCCGAAAGACATGATCCTTTTTTCCTTTTACTTAATTGGCTCCTATACCTGTCTTCTCTTCTTCTTAAGAAATAATTTGTGGGTAGCAGTGCTCCATGGTGCGATCACCGGCTTGGCCATCAACACGAGGTTTACCGCTTTATACATTCCCGCTTTCACCTTGTTGCTGATATTGATGGACCTTATTCAAAGTAGGTTTGCAAAATCATTGCTCAAAAGGTACCTGCTCCATTATCCAGTCTATCTCTCAGTTTGCTTGTTGGTAACCGTAGTTTGCTTCCCCTACCTATGGCAAGATACCTTCCCTCGTTTATGGGAAGCATATAGAGTGATGGCGAACTTTCCTTGGGGGTCTCATAATTTATACTTCGGAACATTCATTTCTGGCGATGAAATGCCTTGGCATTATATCCCGGTTTGGATCGGGATAACCACGCCGATTCTCTATCTTATCCTTTTTGCTGTAGGTTTGTTTCTAATACTAATTAAATTACAAAAGAACCTGGTGTCTTTTAAATTTTGGAAGACAGATCAGCAATTTGTTGACATTGCCGCCATTGGCCTTTTTCTAGGTCCTCTTGCAGTGGTAATTCTCTTAAATTCTACTTTGTACAACGGCTGGCGCCATCTCTATTTTATCTATCCTTCAATCCTCTTGATCGCTCTCACGGGCCTCGACGCATTGCTTAGAAATTCCAGCAAGACCGTAGCTATCATCACCCGCTGGACACTTGCTTTATCAATGGCAACAACTACCTTCTTTATGATCCGGAATCATCCGTTACAACAAGTCTATTTCAATACTTTAGCCGGAGAGGGTCTGACGGAAAGGTTCGATATGGACTATTGGGGTTTGGCCTATAAGCAAGCATTTGAAGAATTGTCGGCCAGAGTTGGCAAAGACAAAGTACGCGTGCGGTGCGCCAATTACCCCTGTGAAGACAATTATCGCTTTCTTCCCTCCGACTATCAAGACAGACTAGAACTGGTTTGGGAAACGGACAAGGCGGACTTCTATCTCTCGAATTTTCGTCGCCCGGAAGAACACGAAAAGTTTATGCAGCGGATATATCCGTATGCTAGAGAATTTTTCTCCATAAAAGTAAACGGAAATCCTGTAATCGGTGTCTATCAACTCCGATAAGCGCTTTTGTTCAGACCAACAATTCAATGGCCTCAAAAAGTTCGTCAATGTCATCAAAAGACTTGTATCCGATCTTCTCCTCTTCTCCCCCTTTCAATTCAAAACCATTAGGGTTAACTTCTTCCAGGATCTGGACGATGTTTTCCGAACTCATCTCAATCGATAATAGCAAGGGATGGCGACGGCTAAGTTGGGCCAGATACTTTCTGCTATCTGCCGAAAGACTCGCCCAGCTAAACCCATTCTTCAAGAAATTCAGTAAGAACAGATGGACGTCATTTTTGCGCTCCATCATCCAATCGCCGACTTGCTCCAGTTGTTGCTCATGTTCGAATACAAATTCTTGAATACGGAAGACCGAAGATGGCAACTGCCGGACGAGATCGATATCGGTAAATTGCCCAAATTGTATGCCATCCATCCCCACTACCGCTTCATGATCGTAAAATTGTTTCAAGTCCAGCAGATCAAATTCTCCAACAATTTTGACACCATCTACCCAATCCTTAATGGTAACAATATCCGTTGCCGGCATATAATTTTCGTGCCCTTCCGACACATTGAAGCCCAGCCATTCCACTCCCCATGCGGCAAAATAGCGGGCATCCGTTAAATTGGTAATTGAACCGGCTTTTATTCTTGTCTTCAACATATTTGCATACTTTTAAATGGACATTTTTGGCATGGCAGTTAGCCAATACAAAATTACCAATAATATGGGCAAACCTAACTATCAGGAAGACGTATATGAAATTACAAGATTGATTCCTACTGGTCGAATTACCACCTACGGCGCGATTGCTGATTATCTGGCCCTCGGCTCCGCCCGGATGGTTGGCTGGGCCCTGAATCGCAGTTTTACAGGATATAGCGTACCAGCTCATCGAGTCGTCAACCGAAAGGGGGAACTAAGCGGCCGGAATCATTTCCCAACCCCCACCTTGATGCAGGAGCTTTTGGAACAGGAGGGTGTCATCATTGAAGATAATAAGGTTAGGGACTTCGAAGCGCTTTTCTGGCACCCACAAGAATTAGAATCATCGTAACCAACAACTTCATGCCCCAGGCAGCGTTATAAAAAGAAAAAGAATCTATATGAACAAGAAAGGTATTTTACTGGTACTCCTGACGGTATCTTCTTTTTACCTGGCCGCTCAAAATGCAGTAATCGGTACGTGGAAAACCATTGATGATGGTTCCGGAGAAGCGAAATCTCATATTGACATTTATGAAAAGGAGGGAAAGATATTTGGCAAGATTACCAAATTGCTGGATTCTGAGCCAGGTGTAGTTTGTGAAAATTGCAAAGGTAGCCGAAAGGATCAGCCCGTTTTAGGTATGGTCATCCTTGAGGACCTTCAGGCCTACAAGGATTATTTTCGCAAAGGCACCATTTTGGATCCTGAAAATGGTAATACCTATAAGTGTAGCATTTGGATTGAAAAGGAAAATCCAGACGAATTGAAGGTCAGAGGAATTCATTGGACAGGTCTTTACAGGACCCAAACCTGGCATCGAATCAAAAACCCTTAAAATTAAATGCCATACATGCAATAATTCTATGTTATTAATAGTTTAATAAGCAATTCTTTTTCACTTCTTTCTTACTAATTAAACGTAATCTATGGAGCAAAACTCTACACCGAATCAATTAGTTAAATTCCTGTACAGAGAAACATCTTCCTCCGAAACTTTGAATATCGCGCAAGCATTGTCTGATGATCCGCTACTATTCGAAGAATTTGAAGGATTACAGCAAGCACACCAACAATTGCCAAAAGTAAAATTCAAGCCTGCAGCCAAAACCATCCAATCGATTTTGGCATACAGTAAGCAAGTTTGCCTTTGTCGTTAAGGTGAAGCATCGTTTCTCTTCTAACCCCCAAATGTCTTCTGGTGATGTTTGGGGGTTTCTAATTTATTTATCCTTTTTGTCCTTTTAGTTTGCAAATGGTCACCCCGGTCTTACAAACACTCCTGATCTCCTTACGGGGTTGCACCTGACCATCGCCATTCTCATCCTTCCAATACAACATACATTCATCACATCCACCCGCTCGAACGCTGTAAATCTGAATTTTCAGTCGCTCCGTCCTTAATTCCAAAGGATTTGTAAGCAGTTTAATGTTTCCCTTCTTTTTCAACGCAGGATGGGCAAAGGAATAAGTAGCATCCCAATCAATCGACATTGGATTGGTGATGATGGGAGCTTTTTGCCAGGGAATACTGCCGGTTATTTGTGCAATTAGTCCGTTGCCATAAAGCAACACCAGAGAACTGGTCATGATCCAGAATCTTATTGTCTTCATTAGATGAAAGGGTTTTGTCAATTTGGCAATCAAGCATTTTTAAGGATCGTCACAATCAGCTCTGACCTGGAATGAACGCGATACTTCTTGTAGATGTGTTTCAAATGTGTTTTGATCGTGTTTACACTTAAGTTTAACTTGGCTGCAATTTGTTCGTTCGTTAGTCCTTTACATAATTGACTGACCACCTCTTGTTCTTTCTGACTCAGTAAGGGTGTTTTTGCTTCCATCTTTTATTTACAAAGAAAATGCAAAACACAAACAAATGAATCACCCTTAAGTGTGATATTATTTCTTACTGAAAACTGATTCCTAGTAATGATCTAGACTTTGCTATTACTTCTGACCGTGTATGAACATCCATTTTTTCATAAATGTTTTTCACATGTGTTTTTACGGTATTGATGCTTACGAAATGCTTTTCACAAAGCTGCTTATTGGTTTTACCTTCAAACAAGTCTCTTAGAATTTCAAATTCCTTAGTGGTTAGGTGACTGTATAATTGTTGGTTGAATTTGTCTAGATCCCAACGGGCAGGCTTCATCAATTGACCGTAATTAAAATAAGCGATTTCCAATGCGGTAAATAAATCCTTTTCATCAAATGGCTTAACGACGTATCCCATTGGCCGTGTTGGCTTGGCTTGTTCAAGGACGGATCTATTGGCATAGGAAGTAAGGTAAATGAAAGGAAGTTTGTACGTCTTATTGATGATCTTGGCAATTTCAATGCCTTCTAATCCTCCCTCAAGATTAATATCCAGTAAAACGATGTCGGGAGGGTTGTCCCGGAGTTCATTTAGAGCTGCAGCTTGATCGTAGGCTACCCCCGAAACTTTATAATCAAAGTTATTGAGGCAAGCTCGAATATCTTCCGCAATCAAAACCTCGTCTTCAACAATCAGAACTCTAATATGGCTCATAAGATTAAAAATTAATAGACTTGATAGTCTGAAAATAACTCAATATTCTGGAACAATGATTGAAACAGAAGTTCCGGCACTCCGATTGAATTCAATGGAAGCTTTTAGTTTTTTGACAAATGCTTCGATAAGCCGATACCCTAAAGAGTTACTCTGCCCTAGATTAAATTTGACAGGCAGCCCAATTCCATCGTCTGCCACCTTAAGTGACAGTCCGTTATCAAGACTCTTCAATTGTACACGAATTTTCCCCTTTTTCTTACCCGCAAATGCGTACTTAAATGCATTGCTAATCAACTCATTGATGATGAGCCCCAAAGGAATAATCGTATCCACATCTAATTTAAGAGGTTCCACTTCTCTCTCCAGGATGATTTGATCATTATCGATCTGATACGATTGAATAAGGCTTTCGGTCAGCTTTTCAATGTATTCTTGTGCATTCACTCCAACAAGACCGGCATCCTGGTATAAGTTCTGGTGAATCAAGGCCATGGACTTCACCCGGTTTCTCCCTTCTTGAAGGGCATTCAGAGCAGCTGGATCCTTTACGTACTTCGATTGCAAATTCAAAAGAGATGAAATCACTTGGAGGTTATTTTTTACGCGATGATGGATTTCTTTTAGCAATGTTTCTTTCTCACTAAGAGCTTGGGAAATGATCTGGTTCTTTTCGGCCAATTGACGATTAGACTTGCGCTTGTTTCGATAGAGGAACAAACTTGAAACAGCAATTCCTCCAATTAACAATACACTCATTACCAAAAAGAAACGCTGCCGGTTACTCTGAATGATTGCTGTCTGGTGTAGTTCATTCTGAAAATGAAGTCTTTCAATTTCTTTTTCTTTATTAGCTCGTTCGTACTTGGCTTCCTTCTCATGAATGACCCTTTGTTGTTCGATTAGATAAATTGAATCCTTCAATTCCCCCGACTTACGCAGGCTTCCCAATGCTTCCCGGACTCGCCCCGTTTCTTCATAGCATCTAGAAAGCCAGAAGTAAGTTCGCTGAGCCAAAACTGGTTCATTCAGTTCCTTGAGTTCAGTTGCAACCTCTTCTAATAAAGATAGAGACTCTTTCAAACGGCCTTGCTTGAAGCGCAATACACCTAATGCTAAAAGACATTTATTGACTTCGCTCTTACTATCCTGATTGTTTTTGGCCAGCTTTACTGCTGTCAAGTAACAAGAGTCTGCCTTCTCAAATTGAACTAATTTTTCATAGTGATTTCCGAGATTTCGCAAAGTAGTGATGACTTTCGGCGTACGTTTTGTCTTTTGGTACTGCGCCAAAGCCTTTTGATAATACTTCAGGGCCTTTTGGTCCTGACCTCTTTTTTCCGCAATTCTGGCCAATGTGTTTAGGACGTGTGCCGTGGTTGTTCCTTTGTAATAATTTTCATCCAGTTGATTGCAAATTGCTAGTGCTTTCACTGCATAGACTTCCGCCTTCTCCCAATCATTGATCTTGGTGAACACATTCGCCAAATTGAGGTGGCCAATCGCCCGGTTAGCCTCATTTTCTATTCCTCCCGTTTCTAGCTGACTTAAATAGTATGCTACCGCCTTGTCATATTCTGCCAATCTCTCATGGTGCAAAGCCAAGGAAGAATACGTATTACTCAATCCTCTTTTATCTCCTGATAGTTCGTACAAGGCCAATGCTTTGTCCAAATAAACCCTTGCGCTGTCTGCTTCTTCCAACTGATCAAAGTACTGACCGATCAACCTTAGTGAACTGGGATAGAAGTAGGGATCTCCTATTTCAAATACGTAATCGGAATATTCCTTGTAGTATTCAATCGCAACTTCGTAGTTGCCCCTCAATCCGTGAATTTCCCCAACCGCTGTAGCCATGTTACCGGCAAGATCCGGTTCGACCCCCTTTGCCAGAATATATGCCTTTTCATAGTAAAAAAGAGCAGAGTCTACTTTACCCAAATGAAGCATAGAATGCCCGACACCAGCACTGGCCATTGCCTGCATTCCTTGATTTCCTTCCAACTCAAAGCCCTGGAGTACCGCCTTAAAACCGTCGGCCGCTCTCGAATATTCTTTGTCCAAAAAAAGGTCTACTGGTCTCTTTAGCTGCTCGTGTTTTTCACGAATCTTGTGGATACTCTCTTCAATACCGGCGGCAAACAAACCAGTGCTCACCAAGGTCAATCCAACTACCATACAGATGAAACGCAAGATCATATCTACGGCTTTTATTAGAATTCTTGTACTATCGTAAGTTCAGAAGGAAAGGTTTTGACTGACTCAGTTCAGGTCCGATTACTTTGCAAGTTAATGACTTGTTCAAGATGTCCGGTCACCCGAATGGGTGATTTTGACTATGGAGTTCTTCCTGCTCATTCGTTTTAGGGTCTCTAAAGCGCAACTTCCACGCGTGCAACGCCACTGATCGATCCTTCCAGGGTTTTGAACTCCCATACTTTTCATCTCCTAGGATGGGGCTTCCAACATGAGCCAACTGGGCACGTATCTGATGAAACCGGCCAGTTTTCGGACGGACCTCCAATAAAACTCCTTCTGGTGTATGTTTCAATTCACGGTAGGACAATTCGACATACTGACCTTCAACCAGCTCGGTTCTATCTTTTACAATCGCTTTTTTGTTTTTTTGATCTTTAATCAAGGTATGCGACAGCATTCCATTAGCAGTTGGCAAACTTTTTTCCACCAGAGCGAGATAGGTCTTTTGTATCGATCTTTGCTGGAACTGCTGATTCAAATGACGCAATGCACTTCGCTTTTTAGCAAGGAGCAGAACCCCACTTGTCAATCGGTCGAGGCGATGAACGATGCCCACAAAAGGGTTCCGGTATTGTTGGCTCAGATAAGCTTGAGCCATATCTTCAATGGTATGGGATTCATAGGTACTTCGTTCAACTACTAATCCGGAAGGTTTGTCGATTGCCAACCAGTGGGAGTTCTCTTTTATAATCCATTGCTCAAACATGCTGTTGGTAGTGAACTTCGACAGAAAAATGGACCTTAGTGAGCAAAATCCACTTGATAATCTCCTTTAATCCGCTCCATCGGCGGATTAAAATATCCAAATTTTAGATCGGGAAACTCTTCACGAATCAATCGCATCATTTGCCGCAACCCAAGGCTTTCTCCAATTTCCGGCATCTTT
>JANQRV010000080.1 GCA_028284395.1 Saprospiraceae bacterium | reverse complement strand
AATCTCTGAATATGTCCTCTAACTTGGTTTCCAGCGGAATCATTTCGCTCAGAACCCACTTGTTTTTGACACACATTTTGAAAATGTCCTTATTAGAGGCCATATCCGGATTGCTTTGGATCTCGAAATGGTTTTTATTCTTGTCGACAAAATCGACGAGCGCCACCGAGGGAAGGATGGTCAATTTTTCGTAAATATCATTGGCCTGCCCCTCTTCGATCCTGACTTGTAGCACTTGCTGGCCTTGGGCCTGCTTGCGAAGTGTATTGGCGGTGCCATCGGCCACGATCTTTCCCTTGTTGATGATCAGGATTCGATCACAAGTAGCTTCTACCTCCGGGAGGATGTGCGTACTTAGGATGACCGTTTTTTCTTTGCCCAGTCTGCGGATCAATTCCCGAATCTCGACGATCTGGTTCGGGTCGAGGCCGGTGGTCGGCTCATCGAGAATCAGAATGTCGGGATTGTGGATCATGGCCTGGGCGAGTCCGACGCGCTGGCGAGATCCCTTGGAAAGTTCGCGGATCCGTTTGTGTTTTTCGATGTCCAATCCGCAAAGGCGCACCATTTCCCGGACCCGTAACGGGATATCGCTTTTGGGAACTTCTTGCAGCGCGGCGCAAAAACTCAGGTATTCGATGACGGGCATCTCCAGGTACAACGGATTGTGTTCGGGCAGGTAACCAATGTGTTTTTTGAAGTTGGTCGTTTTGATGGAATTTCCTCCGATAAAGATATCACCCTGATCCATTTCGATGTAATCAGCGATCATTTTCATGGTTGTTGTTTTTCCTGCTCCGTTCGGACCCAGGAAACCCAAAATTTCGCCGGTCTTTACCTCAAAAGAGATGTTGTCAACAGCTTTTTGGAATCCGTAGCTCTTGCTCAGGTTTTCAATTCGAATGTCCATAACTACTTAAGAACTGATGAGTGGAAATTACGTTTAAATGTAACATAGATATTTTCGGCTGCAAATTTAAACTTTTTGAAGTTTTAAGAATAAAATTTTCTAAAATTTTCCATATTCGCATATGGAAGACGGGGAAGCTGTCTCAAAGTATCGGGCTACCATTAAAAATGGTGTTTGTCTGCCTGCAGCCAAGATCTTCAAAGATAACGGAAATGCCAATGACCATCTTCTTGATAAATTGAAAGTGTAAATTATGAAAGTTCGACTATTACTTTATTTAGCTAGTGCAATGCTAATGTTTGGCTGTTCGGGATCCGGAGCAGGATCTGGACCGCTATTTGATGAACAAGGATATGAAATCGTTGATGTTGACGGATCGGGATTGCAAAAGGCGATCAAGAAAGACGCTAATGGGGTAGTGGTTAAAGAAGGATATCTGATGGCGGGTGCCAAGACCGGCTCGTGGATTACCTACCACCCCGAAAACCAATTGCCGCAGAGCATTACGAATTGGACCAACGGTTTGGCGTCAGGCTTATATCTCGAGTTGAACGATCGTGGTCAGATTGAATTGCGGGCTTCGTATCTCAACAACAAGCTACACGGTGCCTGGGGCAAATACCGCTTCGGCCGGCCCACTCACCTTGCGGAGTACAAGAATGGTGAATTAGACGGTGTTTACAAAGAATTTAACCTTCGTGACGGTAAGCTACAAAAGGAAATTCACTACAAGGGGGGAAAGTATCACGGCCCCTATAAATTCTTTAATGACGAGGGTGAAGTGACCGTTGAATACGAATACAAGAACGGCGAGAAAGTGAGCGGAGGAATTCGCTCCGAGGAAGCACCTAGTGAATAAGTAAACCGGTAGATGTCAAGTATGAATTACAAGCCCGAATTACATGCCAATTACTGGCAGTTGGCCAGACCTGGCGGTGATTGCATTGAATTGCCGCAATTGGACCACGAAGGCATTGATTACAGCGATCGCCTCGTGGAGCTATTATTTGATCTGCAACCCGGTCGATTGGAAATAAATGTCGGGCCATATCTTGACAATAAACTGCGGTCGTACTTCTTCAGTTCGATGGTAGCCAGGCAGAAGGTCGGTCGACCCATATTTGGACTTGGTTTTCCGGTCGTATTGATCAAAGTCGATGAAGAATGGAGCAGTTTCCCCCTGATGATAGCCCGTCTGGACTTAGAAAGTTCTCAGAATGGCATGATCATCTCCAAGGGAAAACGTTTTGTACTACAGCGGAATCAATACCTGATCAAACATTTGCGCGAGACGAAGGGTGTTGACCTTAATAAGCTCTTCGATGGCTTGTTCGCCAAACCTTTTTTGCACGAGAAAGATCTCAATAAAACCCTGACCCAAATAGCCAACCAAACCGGTATCCCGCTTTTTGACAAGCACCTCAACTGGACGCCACTTCCCGATCAAAGTAACCTCAACGACTTTGAAGAGACCGGGACCATTGTCAAGACGGCATATCTGGGATCGTTTCCACCGCTTTTGACCGAAAGACTGGAAGTCAGGAAAAACGGCGGGGAAGCAGATGTTTTAGCGTTAGGACATCCGTTTGGTCTCCTTCACCTGGATCCTTTTCAAGAAAAGGCATACCAAGGTATCGCCGACAATCGGATCTCTTTGGTGCAAGGGCCGAAGGGAAGTGGAAAAACACATTTGTTGGCACAGATCGTTACCAATGCCCTGGCCAATGGTAAAAACTGCTTAGTCCTCTCCAACTATTTGGCCCCCCTCAAAACGGTGCTGAAACGAATTTCTGCGCTGGAGCTGCGAACGCTGAGTTGTCTCTATCAACAGGAGGGGCAGGATGACCACTTACTGCTCGAACTGTTGAAATCAGTGGTAGACCTGGCACAGAAAAGCGTATTGATCAACAACGAAGGCATATTTAAGCAACATCTTGAAAAAATAAGCCGGGCCAAAGCTAAATTGGATGAGCAGTATCACTTGGTCAGAGAACCCCTGATCAACAATGCAAACTGGACGGAATTAGTGGGCCGATTTCTCCATCATAACCAACAGGAGGGAAGGGAAAAACTAGCCATGCAATTGAATCCTCAGCAATTTGCATTTACGGATTCCGAATATCAGTCATTGAGTCAGTCGGTCGGAGCGGGGTTTCCATTGTTTAATCGAACGGAAAACATCAATTCTTCACTGCAGGACCTGCACCCGAGACTGTTTTCGTCGGTCAATAAGGGAGATAGCCAGGCTTTTGTGGATAAACAATTGAGCTTTAACATTGCCAAAGGCAAGAAATTGCTGGATCACTACAATGCGAAGCAAAGTCAATATGCCGAGGCTTTATTTCTATATTTTGATAACTTCTCAACAGAAATTGGAAAGGTTTTCAGAGGTTTCCAAGATCGTTTTGAGGAAGCCAAGAACGAATTAGGCAGCAGCCTTTTCAAAGGCGAGGGGCCACTGGCTGTTTTTTCAGTTTTTTCTCAAAAGCAAAAACGAATCAAGGAAGAACGGCAAGGGATCCGGATGCTTTATCGCCAGTTGGTCAAGAAGTTCAAAGCCTTCCGGCCGTTCGATTTTGAATTCCCCGATTCGGAGTCTTTTCGTTCTTTGCAGCAAGTCGAGGAATTTATTTCGGCGTTTAAAGGCGCGCTTAATCACTGGCGAGGTGAAGTCAACCATTTGATTCAAGATGACCTTAGCCGCCTTAGTGTAAAGACTGCCGTACCCGCTTTGGGCTTCAACAAAGTTCTGGAAGAGTTGGAGTATGACCTGGAATTGTTTGTCAAGCAGGTAAATGAGGAAAAATTGCTGAAAGACGAATTGGCCAACAAAATGCTGATCGTTCCGCAGCAACAACAATTTTTAGAACAGATTGTCGCTGGCCTGGAAAGGATCTATCAGGGATTTTATGACTTCGAGCAATTTTACGATTGGCAAAAATATTGGTTGGCACTGCCGGAAAAAGACAAGATTGTCGTCAAAGCATTGACCAAATCGCGGGCGGAAAACTGGTCTACGGCCTTTGAGAGTTGGTACGGAAATCAATGTCTGATTAAGTTCAATCGTACGGGCTTGCCGCAGCATAATCTCGATCTACCGGAATACTGCGCTCAACACAATAAGTTCAAGAAAATTCTTCGGCAGCAGATCGGTACTACGCTGAACGAAAAGAGATTGCAGATCATCGAACGGATCAAGCGAAAGAATAAGTCCTTTTACAATACACTTATCCAGCGCAAACCCGACCGGGGTCTGGATCACACCAAAATAGTCCGGGACTTCTTTGCCGAAATTGTAGATGCTTTGCCGGTATTTTGTTCGACGCCAGCAACTGCTTCCTCCATTTTAGATCAAAATCATTACCTTTTTGATTACGTATTGATCGAGGATACCCAAGCAATGCATGCCCATGAAGTGGAAGCGGCATTGAAGTGGGGCAAAAAAGTGATCTTCTTTGCGGAAGATGGCTACCGTAGTGCCGAGATGCAAGAGGAGAATCCATCTGGACTAACCCACCTGAAGTCCTCCTTCCAACCCACCGAATTCGCGTTGCGGAACATACACAAATGGCAACCCGGTAATTTGCAGCCACTCGTATCGAATAAATTACTCTACCCCGAATTATCCAATTCGTTTAAGATTGATTACATCCAACTGGAAAGCCGATATGACGAGCAACTTAAAGTGAATGAGGAAGAGGCACAGTTGGTTTTGCGACTGCTTAATGACATCAATGAAACACCCCAAAGAACGTTTCCGAAAGTAGGCATCGTCTGCTTTACCGAGGAGCAGCGCAATCTGCTTTTGGGCTACCTGAACCGGATCAAGCAGCAAGATTTGCCGGGGGCTGATAAAATCAAACAATTGGAACGAAATGGTTTGGGAATCTGTCATTTGAAGGACCTCGTAGGCGAAGATTTCGACCTGCTGATATTAAGTGTTACCTATGGAGGAATTGATTTGAAAGGTACTTTGACTCGGGACATCGACGAGTTGGACTCCACGGCCGGAAACTTGCAGATCAAACAGTTGATCGACGCCGGACAGAACCACCTTCAGGTTATCAGCTCGATACCGGTCGGAATGCTCGAATCTTTTGCGGATTCTGCGGATGAACCCGCTCCGCAGACCGATTTAGGGAAGGCTTCGTTGGCCTCCTATCTACTTTTCTTAAAAGCCATTCACGACGATAACGATCAGAAGATCGGGGCATTGGCACAGGCTTTCTACCAGAATAACGGCACTGCCACTCATGACCATGCGACAGCAAGGAAGAAGGATCTATTTCTAGACGAGGTGGTCAGAACACTGACGCCTTATCTTCCGCCGGACGCATTACAGACTGCGGACCAAGCAGACAATAAATTTGGGTTTCCCTATTTAATTCGGAAACACCAAGAACCGGATCGATATTACTATTTTCTGGTCGAAGGTTTCTTATCTACGTCCCCGGTAATCGACTATAATTGGGAGTACCAACGGATTAAGTATTTGGAAAATAAAGGGTTGGAAGCTATTCCGGTTTGGTCGGTAAATTGGTGGAAAAACAGCGAGAATGAAGTCAAGAGAATTGCCCGTCAGGTTCAGCGTCTCTCTGTAAGTAGTGAATAATATTGCCAATCAAGCCCCAATATTGGCTTCTTTATTATAGTGTGCAATACCGAATTTTATCTTGTCATAGCTGAATTGTTGATCAAAATGTTGGTGTACCTCTTTGAGAATGAAGGGTCGGGCAAGCACTTTTAGGTAACCGGAAATGATGTCGATCTCTTCGGCGGATATGTATTCGGAAAGATCGACGGGGGCTCCCTCTTCATACAATTTGGCGAGATGCGAACTAATGGTCATAGGCGACATTTCACGCATCCGGGCAATGCTTTGGATGGAGTGGCCCTCCCGAAAGAGTTTTTCCGTTATTTTATAGGTGATGCCTTGAAAATGGGTGGGGTGTTGTTGGGCGAATTCAAAGATTTCATGGAGAAAGGCGACACCGTACCGCCGCAGTTTTTGTTCAGTTACCCCGGAAATATTCAACATTTGTCGATCATTGAGGGGATATTGTTTGGCCATCAGGTCAAGGGTGGCATCGGTGAAAATCAGGTAGGGGGGTAAGCCATTTTGTTGTGCCAGCGTTCTCCTCAATTGGCGGAGCTTTTCAAAAAGCTCCTGTTGTAAAAGTGTTTTGGTGGATACCTTGACTTTGGCTTGTTTTTCTTTCCGTTGTCGATAATCCTGAAATTTAACCAGTTGTACTTCCTTGTTGTCGAAAAGAATGGATTTGCTCAGAGGGCTTATTTTTAGGACATTGTTTTGATCATGAGCCACTTCTATGATTCCCAAATTGACCATTTGTCGGAGATAAAACTGCCATTCGGCAAACGTCAGATCTTTACCGGCGCCGTAGGTTTTGATCTTGTGATAGCCATTTTGGAAAATATCTTTTCTTCCCGATCCTCTCAATACATTGATGAGCATATTGATCCCGGCCCGTTCCCGAATTCTAAAGATGGCAGAGAGGGCTTTTTGGGCAATCACCGTCCCGTCGAAGTATTGAGGTGGGTTTTTGCAAACGTCGCAGTTGCCGCAACTGCCTTCCCGGGATTCGCTAAAGTAATTCAGTAAGATGGTCCTACGGCAGATCTGGGCTTCGGCAAATTCCCGCATTCGATTGAGCTTGGCCAATTGAATTTCGGTTTGCTCACTTTCATTTTTGCGAAGGATATCTTCCAGAACCATGACATCGGCATAACTGTAAAAAAGCAATGTGTCGGCCGGTGCCCCGTCTCTTCCGGCTCGTCCGATTTCCTGATAATATCCCTCGATGTTTTTGGGCAGATTATAGTGGATCACCCACCTGACATTGGATTTGTCAATGCCCATTCCAAAGGCAATGGTAGCACAGATAATCGGAACGGTATCATTGACAAACTCCTCCTGACACTCCATCCGATCCTGAGGACTCATGCCGGCGTGATAATGCCGCGCATTAATACCCTGCTTTTGTAGCTTTGTGGCCAACTCTTCCGTTGATTTACGGCTGAGGCAATAGATGATGCCCGGTTCGCCCGGTTTTTGCCGGATAAATCGCACGATTTGTTGTAGCCTCTTCTGCCCGGGCCTTACCTCAATGCTGAGATTCGGTCGGTCAAAAGAGGCAACAAAGGTTGCCGGATTGTTCATTTCCAATTGATCGACAATGTCTTTCCTGGTCAATTTGTCTGCAGTGGCAGTGAAAGCAGAAACCGGAATGCCGGAAAACTCATTCTTTAGAAACCTCAGCTGTGTGTATTCCTGTCGGAAATCATGACCCCAGGAGGAGATGCAATGGGCTTCGTCGACGGCAAAAAGATGGACGGGGGCGCCCTTTAGAATGGGGGTGAAATTTTGGGACAGAATTTTTTCGGGCGATATGTAAAGCAGATCGTACGAGCCTTCAAAAAAGGCTTTTTCGATTTCCTTTTGTTGATTGGAAGTTTGCGAACTATTGAGGTATTCAGCTTTTATGCCGTTGGCCTTTAGCCCCTCCACCTGATCGCGCATTAGGGAGATCAGTGGAGAGATGACGACGGTTGTTCCGGGCAGGGTAATGGCGGGAATTTGGTAGCACATGGATTTTCCACCGCCGGTTGGCATCAAAACAACGACATCCTGTTTGTTGTAAATTGCTTCAATGATTTCGGCCTGCATGGGACGAAAAGCGTCGTAACCAAAATATTTTTTCAAGGCTTGCCGGGCATGATCCAGATCCATGTACCAATTTTTTAGAATGAAGTGGTTCAAAGCTACGGCCTTTGGATCTAAATATAATAGAGTGGGCAAAAAAAATAGGCTTTTTCAAGAAACTTGGAAAAGCCTAATTATGCTAATTAAACACTGAGGTTTTAGAAAAATACTTGCTCCTAATAGAAAATAACTGAGGTTCGTTATGATCTAAAATTTAACTGTGGGTTTAGATTTTATCTTTATGATCCTGGGGTTAGAGAGAGGGACTCTCTCGAGGAGAGTCCCATTTAGTAAACACGCTTCTTGTTGATAGGTGAATAGGAAGGATATATTTTATATCAATAATTTCTATTCTTGTTTAACTCTTTTGTTGAAGCAAATTTACTGACCAAAACGTCAAAGAAAAACCCCATCTTCATGGGGCATCCGATTTGACACTCAGTTTCTTAAATGAAAAATAATAAGTAATTGATTTGTTATTACTTACGTATAGTTGAATAGTTTATGCGTGGAAAGATGGGGTGGGTGCCCCCCCCATTTTAACTTTTAGGCAAACCTCCCCATGTTCAATTTTACGGTCACTCCGTTCTTGGTGGCAATGTCTAACTGGGCATTGATTCGTTTGGCCCGCATTTTCAGGTTGGAAATCCCCTGGCCGGTTTTAGATTGGATGGTTTCGTCGGGACCTTTACCATTGTCTTGGATGGCCATTTCAAAATCATTTCCCTTATTGCCGAACAGGATATTCACCCGGTTCGCCTGGGAATGCTTGGCAATGTTATTGATCGCTTCTTTGTAAATGAAGTACAAGTTTTGACGGATCGTTACGGGCATTTTTTGATTTTCATCAATTTTAAAGACGGTAAAGTCGTATTTGATGTCTAGGGGTAGGAGGATCTCATCAGCGTGCTCATGCATGCGTTGAATCAGGTCTTGTACCCGGTCTTTGCGAGAATCGATTGACCAGATCACATCGCTCATTTTCGACATTGCTCGACGGCTTACTTCTCCAATGATCTTCAATCTGGATTTACTTTCATTGTCAGAGGTCATCATTTGCAAAATATCGGATTGCATGGCGATGCCCGATAGTAGGCCACTCATTTCGTCGTGGAGGTCACTAGAAAGTTTCATACGGATCCGTTGCACTTTCAAGCGCTGGTCGAGTTGGTATTGGAAAATGCCGTAAATCAGGGCACAGGTAAAGAGCATCACCAGTAATATAAACCACCAGGTTTTGTAAAAGATTGGTTTTACATTGATTTTGATGCCGAGAGAATCCCCACTCCAGTTACCATTGGGACCCGCCCCGTCGATGTGGAGAATGTATTTGCCGGGGGGCAGGCTATTGTAGCGAATGGTAGGGTTATTTCCTAGGTAGACCCAGTCTTTATCGAAGTTCTCCAACCAGACGCTAAACTGGTTTTTGATGGAATTGGTAAAATTTGGTAGAATGAAATGAAACTGAAAATAGGTGTTGTACGGAGAGATGGTCACTTCTCGCAATTGATCCAGATTGTGGGACAGGATTTCCGGTTCCTCACTTCGCGAATCGAATTTGACAAATTTTGTTAAAACGATCTTTGGCGCATCATTGGTCTCCAGGAGATCCTTTGGGTAGAATGCATTCAATCCGTTCACGCCCCCAAAGTAGTAACGGCCATTTTCATCCCGGTAATAGGAACCGCGACTGAATTCATCGTGAGAGAGTCCATCCAGCTGGTAAAAGTTTCTGAAGAGTCGATTATCGTAATCGAAATAGGAAAGGCCATTAAAAGTACTGATCCAATAGTTTCCTTCTTCATCGGGTAGGATACCGCAGACGGTGTTGCTCGCCAGTCCATGACTCTGATCATAAGTTTCGATCTCGTCCGTTGCAGGATTGAGGATGTTGAGCCCATTGTTGGTCCCCAGCCAAAGCCGACCCATGGAGTCTTCATGGATAATATAGATGCTATTGCTGGTGAGCCCGGGGTTATTCTTATTGTAAGACCGGGTATAGCGTTTAAAACTCAGCTGGTCTCGGTCAATGGCAAACAGGCCCTTTTCGGTCCCGATCCACAGCAGGCCATCAGCTGATTCCAGTATACAATGTGGAATGGTATTTTCCAGGGGGTTGATGCCTTCCGAGTCCATGAAAGTCGAGAATTCCTCCGTTTCGGGGTCGAAAACCACGATTTTGCCCTGCGACTTATTGTTCTCACAGATCAGCCAGATGCTGCCGTCGGTGCTTTTGACAAAATTCTTGATGTTGTCCTTATAGACATACGAACGGGCAGTGCATTCCTCGATGTCGATTCTTGTCAATCTGCCAAGCCGGTTAAAGGCATTGGAGGTAGCCCAGAGGATGCTGCTATCGCGTTCGTATTGGAAATCCTTCGGGAAGGTTGGCTTCATGGCCCTGCCCGTTTTTTCATTGGTAACCTCCAACGCACTCATTTGATCGGTTTGCAAGTCGATGGTATGCCAGAAACCACGGGAATCGGCAAAGAAGACACTGCCTTGCCCATCGCCAGTAATGCCTTCGATCGTAATGCCCCGTTCGTCGAATTCAATGTCTTCGGATAACAGAGATTGGACTTTCGACTGGTTATTTTGCAAAATTCGAAAACCGGTATCGTGACCAACGAAGATGTTTTTGGCGAAGTTTTTACTGTAGATATCGGAAATGATATTGCGTTCCTGAAGAATGAAGTCGTAGTCGATTACTTCCCGGTCGGCATTGATGTAGAAGATGCCATTGGCTTTGGGAGGCCGGCCGTATCCTCTGCCTTGCTCGACCATGATATTGTTTTGTTCGTCTTCCCAAATCTTAAAATAGGTCTTTCGGGTCGGGACTCCGGTAAACTGAACCAGGTTCTTGTTTTCCTGGTCCAATTGAAATACGCCCGGAATCTTGGAGTAGGCAATCCAGATGGTACTATCCTTACTCTGATGCAGGAAATTGGATTTGTTGGGATAATTTAAAGGACAATATCGGCAGATGAAATCTCTGCCCCGGATGTGCTTGACGAGCGTTCCGGTTTCATCAAACCACTTCAGGCCGTTAGCGTTGTCGTTGATGAGATAATGTCCATTGTAAAGTTGTATGAAGTTAGTGCTGATGATCCGGCGGTTGAATTTCATCGGAATTTGCAGGTGCAGATTGAAAGCCCGATTGTCGCTCAGTTGATACAGGTTGTAGGTAGAATCCGTTTGTGTCAGGACCTGTACCTGTTTGTCCGGATTAATTTGGATGTCGCGTACGATGCCCCGGATGCCGTCTTCCGGTAATAGGCTGAGTCGGTGAGACTCCAGGGAACCGAGATTGAGAATGTCAAAAAAGACGAGATTGTTTTCAAACAGGATCAGGATATTGCCGTTCTCTACCTCTTCAATTCTTTTGATATCGGCACCGGAGATTTGGTTGGGATTGTTGGGGTGGTCATTGAAAATGGTAAATTCATAACCGTCAAATTTATTGAGGCCGGTGGGGGTCGCCAACCACAAGAAGCCGTTGGAAGATTGGAGAATATCTTTGATGAGTCGGTCGGACAATCCGTCATTTACCGAGTAAAAGCCCGTTTCAATAATATCCGGTTGCGCCATTGCTGCCTTGGGAAAAAGAAACAACATTGAACAGCATAAAGCGAATATAGAACGATGCGTCACTACTGGTTTGATTTGATCAACAATTGTCGGACTAAATTTCACCATCCAACTTTTTCCTGATGACTTCGGCTTTACTATTTACTTGTAACTTCTTGTAAATCTTTTTGATGTGGTCTCTTACAGTTTCCAGTGAAATCAAATACTTATCGGCAATCATTTTGTAGCTGAGGCCATCGACCAAACCTTGCACGATCTGTTCCTGCCGGGGAGTCAAAACGGCTTTTTGGCTCATTTTGCGCGGTGCAAAGTGATTGATTACTTTTCTCGCAATACTGGGAGACATATAGGATCCACCGTGATGCACCGTTAATAAGGCTTCTTTAATAGTAGGCAGATCCGCCCTCTTGGAAAGATAAGAGACCGCTCCGGCACAAAGGGCCTTGAAGATTTTGTCGGAGTCATCGTAGGCGGTCAGGATCAAGATATCGGCGTTTGGAAAGATCTCTTTGATGGGGCGAATTCCCTCCAGCCCGGACATGCCCGGAAGGCCAATATCCAAAAGAATGAGATCGATCTTTGCATTGCGCATTACATTTGATAGGAAGCCTTCCACTGAATTGTCGGAATAGGCGACGCTAATACCCGGTTGCTTATTAAAATAGAACTCCAAGTTGCCCAGGACCAGAGGCTCATCCTCAATTATTCCTAATCTAATATCTCCCATTTGCAATCCGGTTGTTTGTTTGCAAAGATAACAGACTTTATTCTAAAATGGTTTGTGCTTGCAAAAAAGCAAGTTGCCTTTTCGGAGCAAGAATAACCTCCGGTCCAGGGAAGAATGCCGATTCCTCAGAGACGTTGGGTCCGGATTGGCCGGTGAATTTTGGAAATTAGAATAAATTTGTGATTTTGTGAGAGGCAAGTAGCTTTCAAAACAACGATCATGACAAAATCAAAAATTGGCGGAATCGCCTACTACGTACCCGAACGAGCCGTGACCAATCACGATTTGGAAAAAGTAATGGATACCTCCGACGAATGGATTCAGGAGAGAACGGGAATAGTTGAACGGCGGTATGGTGTAAAACACAAAGAGACGACTTCCACCATGGGGGCCAGGGCAGCGGAGAAGGCCATTGAGCGAGCGGGAATATCTAAGGAGGAAGTAGATTTCATCATTTTTGCGACTTTGAGCCCCGATTATTACTTCCCCGGTTGTGGTGTCTTACTGCAACGAGAATTGGGCATTACCAAGACGGAAATAGGAGCTTTGGATGTTCGGAATCAATGCTCCGGTTTCATATACGGATTGTCGATTGCGGATCAATTTGTCAAGTCGGGCATGTACAAGAATGTCTTGTTAGTTGGCGCCGAGATGCATTCGATGGGACTTGATTTCAGTACTCAAGGCCGAAATGTGACGGTAATTTTCGGAGATGGTGCCGGAGCGGCCGTCATTCAGCCAACGGAAGAAGAGGGAGAAGGAATTTTGACCACCAAACTACATTCCGATGGCACCTATGCGGAAAAACTAGCCTTTATCAATCCCGGGTCACATGGAGGATATCACTTCGACAAGATGGGAGAGGAGGTCGATTTTGGTTTTTCCGATGCCGAGTTTGGGGAAATCTTCATGAATCAGCACATGGTAGAAAACGGGCAGATTTATCCCAATATGGAGGGGCAGCACGTTTTTAAGATGGCGGTGCAAAAGTTTCCACAAGTGATTATGGAGGCATTGGGAGCAGTTGGAATGGCAACGACCGACATCGATATGTTGATACCGCATCAGGCTAATTTACGCATCTCCAAGTTTGTCCAAAAAGTATTGAAACTCCAGGATGACCAAGTTTGGAACAATATTCAGAAATTTGGTAATACGACTGCCGCTTCCGTGCCGATTGCACTGTGCGAGGCGGTCGAAGCCGGCGCCGTAAAAAAAGGTGATCTGGTCTGCCTGGCCGCTTTCGGAAGCGGTTTTACCTGGGGTTCAGCCCTGATTCGGTGGTAAAGAAGATAGGTTTTTGCACTTGCGCGTAATAAGAGATTGGGAAAATAAGTTATAGTGGATGCCAGTCAAGAATTGACTGCAGGCTATTTCATAGAAAAAATTGGTAAATGAATTCTGGTAGAAAACTTTTCCTCGTCTCTTTGTTGTTTGCTTTGGTTATTCCCCTGTCAGCCCAGCAGGGCCCTGCCAATTCCCGGTCGGAATACGACAAAATCTATAAGTGGCGGATCACTCAAAAACACCTGAATGAAGTCTATATCCCGAGAGATCTTACGGATGCTTTTATACAACTCAATAAATTGATTGAACCTGCAGATAAAGCAAAGTTCAAGAATGCCCCCGAAGATCTGGTAGCCGAGAAATTACATCCAACACTAGGGCGCTGGATGGTGCATAACTGGGGGTTTGCTGGTGGATCCCGCCTATCTCATTACATAAAGAGCGCGGGAATCGGACATCCCGATGATATGGCCAACTTCTTGATGGTGATGTATCACCGCCATCTCAACGATAAAGATCTCAATATCCGAGACCAAGTTGCGATCTATAAGGAACGTCGCGCAAAGATCTTTTTGAAGAGCAAGCCTTCGACTAAGGCAATTTTGGAACAAAATGCCAAGGTTCTGGAAAAGAAAGAGAAAGAGGCGAAGGCTGCAAAAAATAATTAAACTCCTATCCGACAGCCGGAAGATCGGGCCGGTGTGGCTTCATCCTTTTGGGTTCGACAGAAAGTTCTCTTTCGTACTTTTTAATGAGTCCGACCTGGTGTTCCGCCAGTTTGTTGAGGACTTTCAATTCGGTTTCAAGATTTTCCTCTTGTTTCAGAGGGTCTTTCAAATAGGACAAATTTTTCCTTCTCCGGTTGATGTCAAGAATTTTTTGAATCGTGTGATTCAAGGAGATTTTGGCTTTAACTAGCTTACGTTTGATAGATCTGGTCATCATTAGCCAATTGATTTAGTCAGTACAAGGAAAATGATTTCCCCTCGTAAAATTGTTGGTTTTGTTAGAATGTTCTCTGTAGCTCTTATGTTCAAAACTTTGTTTGGCTAATTTTTATTATCCAAGAATAAAATATTAACATTTCTTGGTAAAAATTAATTATTTTCTGGTGGATTAAAGTTTGTCAGTATTATTGAAACGGAAAATTCTGGATTATAAACGAGAAATCTTAGAAAGTAGGCCGTGATAGTTCGGCGGGGGGTACTTTGATTGTGTTATGAATTCTCCGTTATTATTTAAACACCCCTTGCAAATAAATGGTTTGCGAGTAACTGAGGTTTGCGGATTAAAATTGTAAAGAGTTTCTCTACCAATAATATTGCAATAGTGGTGCCAAATCGAAGTTGTCTAAATTTTTCTTTGGTGACCGATCATCGGTGTTTTTGACCTGGGGTTGAAAACTTTGGACAACTGCACTGCGGGGGATTATTACGGCGAAGGTAGTGAATTTTTTGCAGTTGAGTAATTGGGAAAAAAAAGGTAATATAGCTGGTCAAAACAAAGCAAATCACAAAACCAACAAGTCATGTCAAATTTTGTAGCTGAATTATTCGGGACGATGATCCTCATCATCTTGGGAGATGGCGTAGTGGGGGGAGTCGTTTTGAAGGGCTCTAAAGCAGAGAACGCAGGATGGATTGTTGTTACTGCCGGGTGGGGTTTAGCGGTCGCACTCGGTGTCTATGCGGTGGGTTCGTACAGCGGAGCACACCTCAATCCTGCCGTCACCATTGCCTTTGCTGCTTCCGGCGACTTTACCGGAAGTATACCCATATATATTGCGGGCCAGATGATCGGTGCTTTCTTAGGTGCAGTTCTGGTCTGGGCCCATTATCTGCCACATTGGGCGCAAACGGATGACCAAGCTTCCAAATTAGGGGTTTTCTGTACCGCTCCTGCCATTCGTTCCCGGTGGTCCAATCTTTTGAGCGAGACGATCGGAACTTTTGTCTTAACCGCCGGATTATTATTCATTGGGGCGAATGAATTCACGGAAGGCCTTAATCCCATCATCGTCGGTGCTTTGATATTTGCCATTGGGATGTCGCTGGGTGGTCCAACGGGTTATGCCATCAACCCGGCGCGGGACCTCGCTCCTCGGTTGGCTCATTATCTTTTGCCGATTGCGGGGAAGGGAGATTCTGATTGGAAGTACGCTCCGATACCGGTGATCGGACCATTGCTGGGCGGTGTCCTGGGGGCGGTCGTTTACCAGTGGTTGTTCCTCAACAAAACAAGCTTCCTGTTATGGAGTGTTCTGGCGGTGTTTATTGCGGTCGTTTTACTGGCCGTGTCGGAACAAAAGAACAAGACTTGACGGTCTCTTTTAACCTTCGTTCAGATTCACATGATCCTGGAGGTACTTCATGAGTGCCAAGACCTGATCTTCCCGCCAGGGTTTAGCGGCGATTTGTACGGCTACCGGGAGTCCTTCACTGTTGGCTTCAATTAGTGCGGTCCTCTTAAGCAGCATGTCCGAATTTGTATTTCGGGGGACGATCTCCTCTTTTGCCACCCGTGAAACCGGAACAACGCCCGCCGGAAAGCCCAAGAGGTTGTTAAGTAGTGCATAGGTGCCGCCGATGCCGAGATGTTCGGCGTCGCCGTGTCGGTACGCTGGTACCGGGCAGACGGGACTTAGGATAATGTCCAGGTTTCCGTTTCGTTGCATCATGGCCAGATATTCATCCCGATATTCAGCTTGTTCGATCTCCAGCTTTCGGAGGGCATCCGGGCCATTGACGCCAAAATAGTCGATGTGCCGTTGCATGGATTTTTGGCCGGTTAAGGCAGTCAACCCTTTCAGGATCGATCTTTTAAATTTGCTGGCCCGTGCCAGCATCAGCGCGCCCCTGATTTGCCGGGTGGGTTTATCGCCCTGCAGATTGTTGGTGAACACTTTTGCTTTATCACTTACCAAAATCTTGTAAAAAAGTTCTTCCGCTTTCGGGGCTTTGAACGGTCTGATTTCCTTGATCTCAATACCGCTGTCCATCAATATCCTGGCAGCCTTGAGAACCGCCTGCTGAACCGACTTAGCGGGTTCAAACAGGCCGTCATCCAGATAGTAACCAATTTTTAACTTTTTGACTTCCACTTTTTTCCAGTCCTTGAGTTCTCTCGGTTTTGTCTGAACCGGACTGGGGACATCACTGATCAGAGAAAGAACGATGGCTAGGTCTTCGACGTACTTGCCCATCGGGCCGGTCACGGCATTGATGGATAGCGCCGGGGGAGGGTCGCCAACTCGCGTAAAATCGTAAGTGCGCCACATGGTCGGTTTAATACCTACGATGCCACAAAAGGCAGATGGTATCCGAATGCTGCCGCCGATATCGGTACCGAGTCCGAGAATGGATCCGCCGGCCGCGATGATGGCTCCTTCACCGCCACTACTTCCTCCCGGTGAAAAATCAGGGTCGTGCGGATGATTGGTGACCCCATAGACGGGATTGTTGCATTCGTAATAGGCCATTAGCTGGGGAACATTGGTTTTGGCAATGATAATGGCGCCAGCATCCAGTATGCGTTGAACATAAGGGTCGGTATCGGTAGGGATGTCATTTTTACGTCTGAGCAAGCCGGTGGTGGAAGGGGTGCCGGGAAGGTCGAGGCATTCTTTGATTGTCATCGGAACGCCGTGCAACGGGCCCAGTGGGGCGCGTGACTTTACCATCTCATCGGCTTTTTTGGCATCTTGTAGTGCCTTATCGTAGCATTTGACTACAACGGCGTT
>JANQRV010000053.1 GCA_028284395.1 Saprospiraceae bacterium | reverse complement strand
GAGGATGGCACCGCTGACATCGTCGTCAATTGGCACGGAGGAAAAATGATCGCCGTTGATGGGGAAACGGATGAGGTATTGTGGAGCAATACTTTTCCGGAGGTGGAAGTGAGTAACATGGTGACTCCGGGATTCTTTAACGAAGATGATGTTCCCGATTTTTTCTCCTATTATAGCAAAGGGGTTTGGCCGGAAAATACCGGTGGCCTTCAGGTTGCAGTAGATGGACGGAATGGAGCCATCCTGTTTCGGGACTCCATTGGCTGCTCGGGTTTTTCCTCCGCCGTTGCCTACGACATCGATTCGGATGGCTTTGATGAAATTGTTGGAAGTGTCAATGATTATGATTGTACGGCTGCTTTTACCGGTGCTGTCAAACACATGCTGATGCTTTACGACATCAATGATCAGTCGACAGAAGCATTCAGCGGTCCACTGCCGGCTAAAAACATTTCTTCGACTCCTTGGTTGGGTGACCTGGACGGCGACCAAAAGCTCGACATTGTCTTGTGCCTTCAGGCAAATGTCACCCGAATGCACGAATTCTATGGCATTCAAATTCAGCGACTACAGACCGTCATTACAGAAGTGCAAGCTCCGGCCTGGGGAAGCTATATGGGGCATCGCGGAAAATCCGAATTCAATACAAATGAGCAACGTAGTCTCCGTATCCGTTAAAACGCTGGGATTTCCAGATATTATCGGGATCGGGTAATAACCACTCGTTTTCCTGTGACCACCTGGGGTGGGGGATGGAGGGCTCTACGTTAGAGAGGAAGCCGTATTCCTCTGGGACCGTCTGGTTCCAAAACGTGCCCGGTTGCCGATCCGTGAACGCTATTTTCACGATGGATTTGATGCTCTTGTATCCGTACTTCCAAGGCACTACGAGGCGAATTGGTGCGCCGTTTTGCTTGGGTATGGGCTTGCCGTATAAGCCCGTTGCCATAAAGGTAAGTTCATTCATGGCCTCATCCATTCTCAGGCCTTCGAAATAAGGCCAGGGATACCAGTCCTGGGTACGGACTCCGACCATCTGGGAGGGCTTCGAACTGCTGATCATGGCAATATGGGTGGCCTTATTATTCGGCTCAAAGAAGTTAATGAGTTTGGACAAGGGGAAGCCAGTCCACGGCACGGCCATTGCCCAGGCCTCCACGCAGCGATGCCGATACAGTCTTTCCTCCAATCCCATTTCTGTGATCAAATCCCCTAGATGAAAGACACCGGTATTGTTGGCCAGACCGGAAACTTCAATCTTCCAATCCCGGGTATCAAAGGTCGAAACATAGCGATGAGCATTGTAAATGCTGGGGTCATCAGGATCGATGAATTCGTAAAAATTATTGTATTGGGTAGCCGCTGCTTCTATCGTGATCGGCCGATCGAGGGAATAGGCAGTATTTTGCGAAGCCGGATACAAGGCATCCATCCCCTCGAAGGTAAAATCATTATCACCCGTGAAAGTTTCTATTTCCGGGCCTTCGGCTTCCTTGGCACAAGCCGAAATGAATGGAGCGGCAATCAGTCCACCCGTCACCATCCCCAATTGTTTCAAAATGGTCCTCCGATTGAAGTAAACGTCCTCGTCCGTCGGTTTTAGGTTGAGATTTTCCCAGGGTTTTTTGAAGATTATATTTGCCATGCGCTAGAATTTATACCGGGCTCAAGATACGGGTTTTGCCGCTTCCGGATTGTCCTGAAGTGAACGAATAACATCATTTTATCCGGGAACAAATCAGTTGATTTCCCGGATCTTAAGCCGCCGAAAATAGATGGGTGCTCCTGCGTGTTTACCCTGTAAACCCACTGAGCCCTTGGTCGGTAACTGATTAAAAGGCGTGCTGAGCCAGGCGGGGATTTCGCTACCATCCGGGTTGGTTTTTGCGGATGTCCACAAGTCCATATTCATGGTAGCAACCAGCTTTTTATTCAGCATTACGTAGATCATTTTGTCCTGACAGGTAATGGTGTACCGATTCCATTTACCGGGCTTCTTGACGGCACTTTCCGTTGCTGCCAAGTGACCAAAGATGGCACCGCATTGCCAGGTTTTTGGACTTTCCGCCCACTTCTTGGCATAGTCGTCCGCGATTTGGATTTCAACGGAATTAGGAACCCATTCGGAAGTGTCACTGCAGTAAACGATGACTCCGCTATTCGTGCCTTCGGCAGTCTTAAATTGGAGATCGATGATGAAGTTGTCATACTCCTTATGGGTCCAGATATTGCGATCTTCCGAAGCGGTTAAAATGTCGCCCTGAAAGCTCCAGACATTACCGGGGTTGTTGACATTGCTGAAGTCTTTGGCAATTAAGTCCTCCCACTTCTTGGATTTGGGATGTTTGGTGGGTGGTATGTTTTGACCCGACAGGTAATTGCTGAAAAGGATAGAAAATGTCATTAAGATTGTTGCATACTTGTTCATCATTGTAGGTGTTTTTATTTCGTTGATTGATATTCGATTATTTGTCCGTCAGCTAGTAGTTGGTTTTGATCAGGGTCAGATGCCTAGAGTCCTTCTGATTCCATCGGAATACGGCGGAATCGGCCCCCGCGAACTCGCTACGAAACCACCCACTTGATTCGCTACATTGGCAGCTGTCACCGCATCGCCATGTTGCAAATACTTGAATAGAAAGGCGGCACTGAAGGAATCTCCAGCACCTACGGTGTCTACAACTTCAACCTTTTGCCCCGCTACCGATTCCATCTTCCCTTCCTGGTAAATCAGACAGCCTTTGGCACCTAGCGTAATGACAAATACCTTTTCGCCGTAACGGTCGACGATCTGACGACAGAAGGTGACTTCGTCCATCTCTTGGCCAAAAAGAAGTTCGGACAGTACAATCACCTCTTCATCATTTAATTTTAGGATGGTGCAACGAGAAAGCGAAGCATGGATGATCTCTTTCGTGAAACAATCCTTTCTCAGATTGACATCGTAAAAGAAGTGTCGGGCTTGAACATGCTCCAATAAGCGATGCAGGGTTGTGCGGGAAACATCGTCCCTTTGCACCAGCGAGCCAAACGAAAACACGTCGAACCGTTCGGAAAGGAGACCAGCGTCTTCCAATGTGGCAAAGTCAATAAAGTCATAGGCTACCTTTGGATGGATGGTGTATGACGGTTGTCCCTCGTTTAAGAAAACATCCACGGTTCCGGTTGGGTGTTCTTCATCCCATTGGATGTAGGTGGTATGTACACCGATCTTTTGTGCGTCGGAAAAGGCCCGCTTACCCAATTCATCTTTCCCCAGGCGTGATATCATATAGGTGTCTGCACCGCATTTGGCCAAGTGAGCAGCTCCGTTGAAAGGAGCCCCGCCAAGGTAGGGTTGTCCCTCGATAATGTCCCAAAGAATTTCGCCGTATGATAAGACCCGCATAAACTTTTGAAGCTAAAATAGCCATCTATTGGTGAAATGCAATGAAGTCTTTGGGAATGTTTTGCTGTCGTTGCTGTGGCTGCTATTGTTACTATTGTTACTATTGTTACTATTGTTACTATTGCTGCTATTGCTGCTTTGGTTACTATTGTTGCTATTGCTATTGCTACTGTTGCTGCTTTGGTTTTTGGAGGAGCTTTAGCAGCGCGAAGAAAACCCTTGTAAGGACGGTAATCAACTGTCGAGACCTTACACCAAATTATTAAATCCTTCTACGCTGCAAATTCACCGTCCATTTTGTTCGATTCCTGCTCCGGATTTTTAACTTTGAATCATTAACCAATGTTAAATCTTACCGTATGAAAAGCCTGTGGAACGAGGGCGAAGCCAGCGCTCTAAATAATGATTTATTGAAACTCCGGGTTTATACTTCCCGCTTGCTGGGTAAAGAAGAGGACCTGGTCTTGCACGGCGGTGGAAATACTTCCGTTAAAATCAAGAAAACCAATATATTCGGACAGGAAGAGGATATTCTTTACGTGAAGGGCAGCGGTTGGGACTTAGCGACCATTGAAGAACCCGGATTTGCCCCGGTAAAATTGGATGCCCTTCTGGCATTGGCAGAATTAGACGAATTGAGTGATTTGGAGATGGTGCGCAATCAACGCATGGCGATGATCGATCCCGGTGCACCCAATCCTTCCGTCGAAGCAATTTTGCATGCCTTGATACCCTATACATTTGTTGATCACAGTCATGCCGATGCGGTGGTAACCATTAGCAATACCCCGAACGGGAGAGAGAGAATTGAGGAATTGTACGGGAAGAATATGCTGATTGTCCCCTATGTGATGCCCGGTTTTATCCTTGCCAAGGAAATTTACAATATGACCAGAGGGCTGGATTGGGACACGATTGACGGAATGATCCTGATGAATCATGGCGTCTTTACTTTCCACGCCGATGCCCGTGAGAGTTACGAGAGGATGATTCAGATTGTCTCACAGGCAGAGGATTATCTGAAAAGCGAAGGGGCTCAATTGATCGATGAAGCGGCAGGAACTCCGGCCAATGCACTCCAATTGGCCAAACTGCGTCGCCGTATCTCCGAAGTTTGGAAAAAACCCGTACTCGCCAGAAACGATCATTCTCCGGCGACGGTAGCATTTAGTAACCTCTCCAATATTGGGGAAATTGCCAATCGGGGGCCACTTACCCCGGACCACATCATTCGTACGAAGCGGACACCCCTGATTTTGCAGCATGAAGCGGATCAGGACTTAAGCGCATTTGTGGCCAACTACAATCAATATTTCGATACTTATAATCAGGGAGAAACCAAACTGGACCAGGCACCGAGATGGGCTGTCTGGCCCGGACACGGCGCGGTATCTTTTGGTCCGGCCGTCAAAAACCTGAAGATCATTGAAGATGTCACCCGACATACTGCCAAAGCTATCCACCAGGCAGAACAGTTGGGCGGCTGGAAGGCGCTCCCACTGGATGATCTTTTCGAAATGGAATATTGGAGCCTGGAGCAGGCCAAATTAAAGCGAGCAAAAAAGCCGTTGCCGATGCAGGGGAAAGTGGCCCTGGTGACCGGAGCAGCTGGAGGCATCGGAAAAGCTTGTGTGGAAAGCCTTGTTGCCGAAGGAGCGGTTGTGGCAGCACTCGATATCAATCCTGCCATTGTGGCTGCCTTTGACCAAAATGAAGTGCTAGGCATTCAGTGCGACGTGACGGATATGACTCAATTGGAACAGGCCATCCACCAAACCGTTAGTTACTTTGGTGGGCTCGATATGCTGGTGACGAATGCGGGGATTTTTCCTAAAAGTGCTACCATCGCAGATATGGATGGCGATCTCTGGCAAAAAAGTCTGGACATCAACGTGACCAGTCATCAGCGTTTGCTACAATTGGCTGTTCCATTCCTAGAATTGGGCTTTGAACCGGCGGTGGTCATCATCGGTTCCAAAAATGTCCCGGCTCCGGGTCCGGGGGCTTCTGCCTATTCCGTGGCCAAAGCAGGCCTTACACAGTTGGGACGGATAGCGGCCATGGAATTGGGCGTGAAAGGAATCCGGGTCAATATCATTCACCCGAATGCCGTCTATGACACCGCCATTTGGACGGATGAGATATTGGCGGCGAGGGCCAAACACTATGGCCTCACCATAGAACAATACAAGACCAATAACGTCTTAAGAGTAGAGGTTACTTCCAGAGATGTAGCCGACCTGGCAACGCTGATGTTGGGACCTTCCTTTTCTAAGATTACGGGTGCCCAGATTCCCATTGACGGGGGCAATGACCGCGTTATTTGATTCGGTCAACCGATAACATTTCAGAAATTATTCGCTACATTCATAGCTATACTTTAAAATACGACGAAAACCATGATTGTACCACATACTTCTCGAGAAGAGATCCTCAGTAAACTCCGCAAGAAGATTGAAAACCGAATTCCACTTTTTATTGCCAGTGCCGGTAGCGGCCTAGTAGCCAAATTATTGGAGAAGGCCGGGGTGGATTGCATCAATACGTTTTCGGGGGCAAGACTGCGAGCCAACGGGATGGGAACCATGTCGATGTTATGGCCGATTCTGGATTCCAATAAACAAACTATGGATTATACCCGCGAGGATGTCATGCCTGCGATTAAAGGCGATGCCTTTGTTTGCGCTTGTCTCAACGCCAATGATCCATTGAAAGATATGAGAATGGTTTTGAACGACCTCAAAGCCATGGGCGTTTACTCGGCTTCCAATATCGGTCCTTCCATCAGTTATGTGGATAAGGACAGTGAGATTTACCGAGTGTTGACCAAAAGCGGTATTACTCTGGACAATGAAATTGAAATGCTGAAACTGACCAAGGAAATGGAAATGGTTTCCGTGGGACTGGCCTTCAACATGGAAGACAGCGTGCGAATGGTTGAGGAAGCCCAACCGGATATTTTTTGCTTTCACGCCGGAACGACCAAAGGCGGATTGACCGGCTATGATTCGGGTGAAACCATTGCCCAAACTGCTGCGAGGACCGAAGAAGCCAATCAAATTTTGAGAAAGATCAAACCCGATATCATGTTGATTGCACACGGGGCGGCAATGGAGAATCCAACGGATGCGCAATACATGTTGAACCACACCAGCGTTGATGGCATCTGGACGGGATCTTCTACCGAAAGAATTCCCATTGAGAGGGCCGTATTGGCCACCGCTAAAGAATTTGCAGACTTAAGATTTCCTGACAACAAATAACAACACCATGTCTAAGACAGTCGCTCTGATGGTAACCCTGGATACGAAAGACCAGGAGGCTGGATTTTTAATCGATGAAATTGAAGCCCGGGGACACCAGGCCTTGCTTTTGGATATTGGAGTGATTGGGAAGGCAGGGATCAAAGCCGATTTTACCCGGGAGCAGGTGGCCGAGCAAGGTGGTCGGAAACTGGAAGAACTACTGAATAACCCAACGCGGGAAGAATCGGCTCCGGTAATGGTTCAGGGTTGTATCAAGATCCTAAATGAACGGATTGTGACCGGCGACATTCACGCCGTGATCGGATTGGGAGGTACCCAAGGGACCTCCAGTTGCTGCGATGTCATGCAAGCACTGCCTTACGGCTTTCCAAAGATTATGGTTTCGACCATTGCTTCTGGCGACACATCTGGGTTCGTTGGCATTAAGGATATCACGATGATGTTCTCCGTGAGCGATATTCTGAAATTAAACCCTTTTACCCGAAAAATATTGGCCAACGCTGCCGCTGCTGCCTGTGGAATGGCCGAAGTTGAGACGCAGTTTAAAATGCAGAAAGGTGAAAAACCATTGATTGGTATGTCTAATCTAGGTGTACTCACCAACGGTGCCATCCAGGCCATCCAGTATTTTGAAGAGGCGGGGTATGAGGTTATTGTCTTCCATGCCGTTGGATCTGGAGGCCGAGCCATGGAACAAATGATGAAAGAAGGAATCATCGGAGCGGTCTTTGATTATGCCATGGGAGAAATTGCCGATGATGTCTGGAACGTACTCCGGGCCGGCGGACCGGAACGGCTCACCGTTGCGGGTAAGCTCGGACTGCCGCAGGTACTCTGTCCCGGAGGAGCAGAACACCTAGGTATCCTCGTCGCCCCGAATGAAGTACCCAAAGAATATGAAAATCACACCTACGTCTTCCACAGTCCCGTCGTCTTCGTACCGAGATTGAATTCAGAAGAAATGATCCGAGTGGGTGCCGACATTTGTAAGCGTCTGCAATATACTAAGGATAAAGCCTATTTCATGCTTCCGAAAGGAGGTGTTGGACGTTACTCCGTCAAGGGAGGTATCTTACATGATCCGGAATCGGACGCTACCTTCTTTCAGTATCTACGCGACAACTTACCTAAGAATATTGAGATCATCGAGCGAGATACGCACGCCGAAGATCCCGCTTTTGTCAAAGAATGTGTAGACCGATTGATTTCGCTCATTGAAGAGCGAGCCGAATGACAAGGCGGTTGCTAATCTTTTGTGCCTTCCTGTTTGGAGCGTGCGATGCTAGCGAGTCTGGCCAAAGGACAGCAGGGACGGATGGCCATCCCTTTTCCAGTCAACCGAATATCATCCTGGTTATGGCTGACGACCAAGGGTGGGGAGACATGGCTTACAACGGACATCCGGTATTAAGAACTCCCCATTTTGATGCATTGGCGGCTGAAGCCTTGAGATTTGACCGATTTTATGCTTCTTCTCCGGTTTGCTCTCCAACCCGGGGAAGTGTCATGACGGGGCGTCATCCCAATCGCTTTGAATGTTTTACCTGGGGGAAAACCCTGCGTCCCGAAGAGATGACTATTGCCGAAGTTCTACAAGATGCCGGTTATGTGACCGGTCATTTTGGTAAGTGGCATTTGGGGTCGGTCCGGCTTGGTAGTACTGTTAATCCTGGTGCAAGTGGCTTCGATGAATGGCTGTCCGCACCCAATTTTTTTGACAATGAACCCATATTGAGCCGAGAAGGCATTGCTGAAAAAATGGAAGGTGAAAGTTCAATGGTGACTGTAGATGCCGCACTTGAGTTCATTCGAAAGCACGAGCGTGGTGAAAAACCTTACTTTGCCGTAGTGTGGTTTGGTTCTCCGCACGGTCCACATGAAGCCTACCAGGAAGATCGAAACGTATACACTTCGGTAAAAGAGGAAAAACAACGGCATTTCTACGGCGAAATAACCGGCATGGACCGTGCCTTTGGGAAATTGAGAAACGAAGTACGTCAATTGGCAAATAGCGAGCATACCATTATTTGGTATTGCAGTGATAATGGTGGTTTGCGCAATCTTGGAGCTACCGGTGGGCGAGGACATAAAGGAACGGTTTACGAAGGGGGACTGCGCGTACCGGCTCTCCTGGAATGGCCGGCACGGATTACAAAGGGCCGATCTACGAACTTCCCTTCCAATACCTCCGATATCTTCCCGACGATTCTTGATATGATCGGCCTGGAGATGAATATGGATCGTCCTTTGGACGGTATCAGTCTGATGGCAGCCATTGACGGTAACATGACGGATCGACCCGACCCAATGGGCTTTTGGAATTTTCCCTGTAGAGGCGTTCCGACTCCCAGCAAAGAATGGATGTTAGAATTATATGAGGCCCAACAAGGGGGAAATATGGTGGGAGATTCCCTGCGGTTGAGACCGGAAGCTGGAGAACTTTTTCATTTTTATCCAACAGATTCCCTGCCGGGCCATGCAGCATGGTTGGATTATCCCTGGAAATTACATCGTATTGAGGATGGAGAAAGCACTGTTCGCTACGAACTGTACGATTTGGAGAACGATTCTTTGGAAAATAGAGATGTGCTGGAGGAACAAGTGGACCGAGCCGACCTGATGAAAGCTCAACTCCTGGCATGGCAACAATCTGTTGTCAACAGCATGAATGGCAAAGATTACTAGATCCTAATCTACTCAATTATAAATGTCAATTTACGATGATGTATGGCTTTGCCATCTGTATCCGTAGTTGATTGATCGAATAATCGATTCAGGTTATTACCGGCTAAATCTTCCAGCTTTAAGCTGTAGCGAACTTCATATCGTCCCTTTGACCAGGGTTCTTCTGGAACAAAGGACCATGCACTTTCCCGCTCACTAATGTGGATGCTTCCCCGAACCGGCTCCTCCGATGCGGCCATTACGGCGATGCCGCTTTCCAGCATTGCCCGGTCAATCGATTCGGGAAACCGAAGGATGACAGAGTCCCGCAAACCAGCGGTACCAACTTCTAATGACCAGGTGATAGGATCGGGTTGTTGACGATCGGCTGCCGTGACGTAGAATTGCTTGGTGTATTCCATCCCTAGTGGTTGGCCGAAAGCATCCGGCCATTCTTTCGAAATCCTTAATTGGTAATGCCTTCCCTGTTCCAAAGGAGGGCCCAAGCTCACATTGGGATACAAATGCCTTTTGATTCGGCCCGGATCAAACCAAATGGTCAATCGCTTTTGTTCGGAATCCCAGAGGGCAGGCGAAAGTTCTAGAAACGGGTCTGCGACCTTTTGTTTTGTTTGAACATCTACTAGTTCCAAAAAGTCGTAAACATTTTGTTGTCCCATTGGATTGGAGAAGTGAATATAGAGTTTGAGCAGATTGGCGGGAAGCCGATCGCCGGTGGGGTATACCTGTCTTACCGTGGTGTTGGCAAAGGCCCTCCTGTTAGTGGGGATTTGCAAATTTTGGATCATGGGAGCATCGCTTTCCAGGCTAAACTTCACCACGTATTCTCCTCCTTGCCGGAAGGGAAAACGGGGAATAAAGAGTAATTGCCCCCTACGAATTTCATGACGCCCGAACATCGGTGGCAACTTGCCTTTCTTTTTTTGCCAGGCTTCCAGCGGAAAAACCTGGAGTATCTGAGCAAGTTCTTTCGAGGAAGAGTTGGCCAGCAGATGCTCCTGTCGATCGGATAACTGGACTTTTACTGATCCGAAATCCAATGCGGCTTCATTGAGTTCTATACGGATTTTCTGACCGTGCAGGTTGGGTGCAAGAACCAGCAAGAGCCATACCATAGGAGTGAATTCCTTTCTTTTTCGCATAGGTTGGAATTGGTGAGAACTTCGTGGAACTGGTAGATCTCAAAGATAGAACTGGTAGATCTCAAAGATCTACCAGTTCTACAGTTAAGACAAGACACCGTTCCTACCCCAAATACTTCTTAGGATAAGAACGCAAAGACAACTCTCCATTCGGCATCCTTTGCAGGATCAGCACATGATCGTCGTTGAGGTTGTCGATTTGGGTAACGCCGACCGCGGAAAGAACATCGTGCTTTAAGCCGACTGCATACTGACCGGGTTCCAGAGGTTTGGTCAATCCTTCCTTTTGCGCTTTAATATCTTCCGGGTTGATCCGGATCATGGCCTTGGCGGTATTAGACATCAGAAGGTAATCGTCTCCTGCTTTACCTTTAAAAGAGATGATGTCAATGGGCATATTGCCGAAACCGAATTCTCCCAGGGTTTTACTCACCACGTGCTCACCGTCTTTGATGTCGTCTACCGGAATACTGACGAACGGTGTACAGGTATAAGCAGCTAGTATGAATTTCCTTCCGTCAATGGTATAGGGTAGAAGCGTGCGAATGGGGGCCTCCGTCTCCGATTTGGCGTGCGCCACATGGTATACCTCGATGGTGGTATGAGTGGCCTTGTCTTTAAATGGAAAATCCAATACCCGAAGCGCCGATGCAAATTCTTCGTTACTCAGTCCCGCCACATAGAGTTTACCATCGTCATACGAAATGTCGGTAATCGCATCGGTCCGAAAATCGCTCTTCCGCCAGCTCTCCTTTCCTTCCGCAATCACTTTGGGCACTTCCATCTTGGAGTGAGATATGTCATTCAGGGCAACTTCCTCAATGGTTTCGTCCGGTTTGATCCGGAGTAGAATAGTGGCATAATTCAGGTCGTTTGGCCGCTTCCAAAAACCAATTTCCAGGGCATTGGAGCGAGAGACTGCCAGGTAAACATTTTGAGAAATCGGGTTGACGGCCATATCGTGGATGATGACCTCTTTGGGGCCCACACCAATGGCACTACCTACCAGTGTCTCTACATCTTTTAAGCCAAAACCCTCTTTTGAATCGTTCTTTTTGCGATCTCCCAAGTCTAATGCGACTAGCTGACCAGCCTTGGAGTCTCCTACGAAGAGAATGCCCTCCGGTCCGAAGGCCAGGACACTCATACTTTGGATTTTAGCATCTCCCCGCACAAAGTCTTTGGTCAAGGTTTCGTAATTGTTGGCGAGACCAATAAAGCAGCCTCCTACGAGCAAAAGAAGTGTCGTGGTGTATTTTATCATAATAACTAAATTTGGTGACTAGGTTGTTGCGCTTAGTCAAAGTTAGAGGGCTGCTTACAATATCGAAGCTCCTTGCCGTTAAAAGAATGTTAAAAGTGATCGATGGTTAATGGCGATAAATGGCTAGTTTTGAACTCACTCAAGTATAATTGTGATTAAAATGGACCTACTGCAGGAAATAGAACAGGCCGACAAGCGGATTCGACCATACACCCTCAAAACGCCGCTGATGGAGTCTCGTCCGCTCAGTAAACTGATCGATGGAAAGGTCTATCTCAAACTGGAGAACGAACAACATACGGGCTCCTTTAAAGCACGAGGTAGTATGAATAAAATTCTATCCCTAACTGACGAAGAACGGGAACGGGGAGTGGTGACGGCCTCCACTGGTAACCACGCTTTAGGTTGTGCCCGGGCAATGGAGACAGTCGGGGTAAAAGGCACCATTTATTTGCCGGTCCATGCTTCTCCATCAAAGGTAGCGGCGCTGCGAAATTATGCAGTAGATCTGGAGTTTTATGCTACCAATCCATTGGAAACAGAATTGTACGCCAAAAAGATCGCCCGGGAAAACAACCGGATCTGGATATCGCCCTACGATGATCCAAAGATCATTGGCGGTCAAGGTACTATTGGCATCGAGGTTTGTCAACAACTTCCTCGATTCGACCATATCCTGATTTGCGTCGGTGGGGGTGGTTTGATGTCGGGCATTGGCACTTATCTGAAGGCTCACCGGCCTCATACCAACGTCGTCGGATGCCTGCCAGAGAATTCTCCCGAAATGAAACTGAGTCTGGACCAGGGTGAAGTGGTGGTCCTGGAAGAATATCAGGAGACCCTCTCGGATGGTTCGGCGGGTGGCCTGGAAAGGGATGCAATCACCTTTCCAATTTGTCAGCGAGTGGTCGATGAATGCCTGCTGGTCTCTGAGGAATCCATCGCCGATGGCGTCCGCTTTGCTATGCATCAACATCATAAAGTGATTGAAGGGGCAGCGGGGGTGACGATCGCTGCCCTGAAAGATAACCCAAAGAAATTTCGTAACAGCACCGTCGTCTTGGTGATATGCGGAGCTAATATTTCGGTCGAAAAATTAAAGGCTTTGATTTAGCGATGTAAACGATCGAAAGCAACCTGCGGCAACATTTCATGCCCTCCTTCAAAAATAGTCAACGTAATGTTGCCAAAGTTTTTCTGCAGACAAATGGCGCGATCCCCGATGTTGCCCATAGATCCTAATGGTTTACGGTGTTCGAGCAAATAAAGCCTTTCCGAATCTTCGACGAGCTTGTCGGCTTGTCCTCCCAGATCCCTTACCAACTTATTGTAGAAGTTGATGGATTGGGTGAAGGGAACACTGCCGGTTAATCCGTCGTAAACGCCGGCATAAATCTCCAACTTCGTATCTCTTTCGGGGCATTCCCAGAACAATGGAGATTTTGCTCTGGCTATTGCCTCGTTCAGGGTGCCGACGGAGTGCGTACAAATGGCAATTTCCTCCGCGTATTTATTCCCCCGAATCGTAGATTGTTGATGCCAGGCGATTAAGTCCGAGATGGGTACCCACGAAGATATCTTACGGATCTTGTGTCGCGATTTCATATAGACGGCCAGGGAGGCGTACCCGCCGCCACTCGCTCCGGCTACGTAGATTTGAGCAGGGTCTACCATTCCATTCTGCAACGCATAATCGATGGCATCGTCGATGTCCGCCAATGCCAGTTCACTACAGCACGCGTCTACCGTTCGGTTGGGACCGCGAAAATTGGGATGGATGTAATTCCAGTCTTTTTCGAGTGCCATGAACGAAAGCGTGTCCTTTTGCGTATAGTCACCGCTCCAAGTGTGAAGGCCAACCAATAGCGGTTTTGGTTCTGCAGCTTCGGTAGCCCGGAACATGGCCCGCTGGATGTGATCGTCCTTAGATGAGGCTATTTCAATTTCGACAAAAGCCGGATCCCAGTTTTTTCGAATACTGGACGGTCTACTGTCGGCCCTGAATGCTATTGCTTTTGCTTCCCAAATGGCGACCAATTCTTTTAATTTTTCCGGTCGTTGTCCGGCCAGGTCGTTTACTTCCGTTCGATCGTGTTTCAAATCGTATAGTTCCCACGGGCCGTGCAAAATATTGTACACCCCTTTACGCATGGAAAAAGCTTCGGCTGCAGATACAATTTTCCAGTCGCCATAACGCAGGGCTCGATTGCCTTCGTGATACCACCAGATCAATTCTTTTTGATGGTTTTGATCGTTGTTGAAGATTGGCAGTAAACTTTGGCCGGGACGTTTGGGAACGACAATCGACGGTGTTGCTTGTGTCGAAGAATTAGCGTTGGCCAGCTGTATGACTGTCGGTACGAGATCAATGACATGTCCGGTCTGATGTCTGATATTTCCAGGGTCTCTAATGCCTTTGGGCCAATGGGCGATCAATGGCGTGGCAATTCCACCTTCGTGTACCCAGGTTTTATGTCGTCTGAAAGGGGTGTTGGAATTGGTCGACCCACCGGGACCTAGACAGAGGTAGGTCGCGGCAGACCCCATGTGTGCAGCGGGATCGTGTCCGTCATCCCGAACCATGATCTCGGCGCTGGCTCCATTGTCGGAAAGAAACAAAATTAAAGTGTTCTCCAATACACCCATCTGCTTCAACTGGTTGATGACGCGCCCGATTTCAATGTCCATTCTGGTGATCATGGCGGCGTGAATGGCCATTTTGGAGGCCTGGAAATCTCGTTGGTCTCTCGTCAGGTCACTCCATTGGTACGGTCGGTTTACTTCATTGGGACCCAGGATTTTAAGATGGTCCGGAAAATCGTAGGGAGGTCCGATGTTCCTTTCGACGGGGGCTAAAGGGCTGTTTATTAGTCCTATGTGCTTCAGATTGCGATAGCGTTGACGCCTGATTTTTTCCCAATCCTTTCGGTAGGTTTGTTCGTACATTGCAATGTCTTCGGGTAGGGCGTGTAACGGGAAATGAGGTGCGGTAAAAGCCAAGAAATGAAAGAAAGGCCGGTCTTTAAACTTTTGATCGTGCTCTTTTAGACATTCAATAGCGTGATCGGCAATGGCTGTGCTGGCATAGTAACCACTCTCCGGTGCTATGGGAGCTAATT
>JANQRV010000046.1 GCA_028284395.1 Saprospiraceae bacterium | reverse complement strand
GGCAACACAAAATCGCGGTTACCGAGGTTTCATACCGGCGTTAGGGCTGGAGACTTTTGCTTTCGATTACGAAGAGCTGCACACCCGCTTAACGGAAGTGGTGCGATTTGACTTTGCCCGGAACAGGAGGTTGGCCGCTGTACAGCAAATTTTGGCGACATTGTGGTTTGAAGACATCCGTTTCCAATCGACATCATTGACGCTCAATGCCCCAAGTCTTCATGAAATTGACGACTTTATCGAAGACACTCCGGAGCGATTACTTCCCCATGTGGCAATGCCGCTCAAATTGAAACAAGTTCAAGCTTATGGTCGCGTCAGAGAAATCAAACAACTGGCCAGAGCTCTCAAAAATAAGTACAACCGGAATGTTTTGATTGTCGGCCCCTCCGGAGTCGGGAAAACTGCCTTGATTTGGGAATTGGCCAGACAAAAAGAGCAATTAAAGATCAAACCTACGATCTGGGAAACCACTGCTTCGTCGCTCATCAAAGAACTAAGTCGGGAAACCGGCTGGCAAGATAACATCGAGTACCTGTGCAAGGAACTCACGCAGTCGGAAGATTTCCTTTTTGTGCGCAATCTCATGGAACTTTTTGAAGTCGGTAAATACGAAAACAATCCGGTTAGTATTGCCGATTACCTCAAACCGTTCATCAGTCGGGGAGAAATCAATATCCTATCGGAGTGTACAGAAGAAGAACTGGCTCACATCGAACTACAGTCCCCCAATTATCTCACCCACTTCCAGATCATCCGGATCGATGAGCCAACGGATCGCCTGGAAGAAATCATTTCGGAAAAAGTCAAGAGCATTGCGGGCAATCAAAATATTCGGATTCAACCGGATGGCGTCCAGGAGATTCTGCGTTTAAACAAGCGTTTTTCTCCTTATGCCGGCATGCCCGGTAAGCCCATTCGCTTTCTGGAAAACATGCTCTTGAACACCGGCCAGTCCGGCAAAGGGGCCGTTGATGTCATCAATCGGCAAGAAGTCATCGAACACTTCTCCGAAGAAACGGGCATCCCACTGTTTATGGTGGATCCCGAGATCACCATGGATGCCCAAAAGATAAAAAAAGAGTTCGAAAGCAAACTATTCGGCCAGCCACACGCCATTAAAGCACTGGTCGATGTACTCATCCAGGTCAAAACAGCCCTTTCCAAAACCAATAAGCCCATTGCCTCTTTCTTGTTTGTGGGTCCAACTGGTGTGGGAAAAACGGAATTGGCGAAGCTGCTGGCGAAGTTCATGTTTGGAAGCCGAAACAAGGTTACCCGCTTTGATATGAGTGAATTTTCTACACCTTATGACATCATTCGGCTGATCGGAATCGGCAATCACAGTGACGGCTTGTTGACTTCGACCGTTCGCCGCGATCCGTTCTGTGTATTGCTCTTCGACGAGATTGAAAAAGCCCACCCCAATTTCTATGACCTCCTATTGCAAGTTTTGAGTGAAGGGCGGCTCACCGATAGTCAGGGAAAGCTTGTCAATTTTTGTAGTTCGATCATCATCATGACATCCAATGTAGGGGCTAATGCTTTTCAAACCAACCCGATCGGGTGGAAACAGAGCGATGCCAATGTCGATGCTCATCAACATTTCACATCGGCAATTCAAAAATACTTTAAACCTGAACTATACAACCGAATTGATCAAATACTGCCTTTCCTGCCACTTACCAAGCAAAACATCCAACACGTGATTGAGCGAGAGATCAAGTTGCTTAAAACCAAGGAAGGGCTCACTTCCCGCGACCTACAGCTTCACATTGATGACTCCGTCTACGATTTTTTGAGTCAAAAAGGATACAATGAAAAATACGGGGCTCGACAAATGCAAAGAACAATTACCACGGAGTTGCTCATTCCGTTGGCCAAAGAGCTCAATCAATGGGAATTTGACGATCAGTTGATCATTCGCGTTGGTGTCGGCAAGAAGGCCATCGAATTGGATGTCAAAACAAACCCTTTGGGCTTTGAAATGCTGTTCGAAGAACTGGAAAAGTTTACCAATGCCAATCATGTCAGTCATTTGCGCCGAACCGGGAACAAATTACTGGAAGGTCATTTCTACACACAATTACTCAGTGAGTTGGACATCTTGGAAAGGGAAAAAGCCATGGATGAAACTGGCTTTTGGCAGGATAAAACCAAGCAAAAGAAGTATCACGACATCTGCCAACTCCGGGAAAACGTCAAGGGGTTAATGCATAAGATCGAGACACTGGAGGTTAATCTGGGACTGGCGTGTATGCGCCTTAAGGACTACGAAGAAGCCGAAAAAAAATCTATTGACCATCTTGAAAAACTGTTTTTCGAACTCAAACAGGAAGCCTTCGTCATTACCAATCCATCCTGCAACAAACTAAATATCTACATCTATAGTCTTCATCTCCAACCATTTGTAGATTTCTACTTGGAGTTATTCCACAACAAGAATTTTCAGTTTTCCGCCTCCACGATTTGGTACAGCGATGCATCACCCGAGGAAATCCTTGCCTCCTATGACTCTGAGCATTTGGAAAGCAACCGCAAGAAGACGAAAATATACTTTCGGAAGCCTACCAAACAAAAGGAGCTGAAAGACCTACAGGCCATGGGGGTCCCCGGTATCCTTTGTGGAATCGAATTTGCGGTTGAAGGTCTATGCGCGGAACTCTACCTCAATGATGAAGAAGGTTACCAGCATTGGGTGAAGAACGAAGAGGAAACATTCACGAGCTTTGTTGTGCTTTCCGAGAAGAGAAGAACCATTCCTAAGAACGTTCACCGGCCCGACTTCTACGCCCGACAAATTCCCCGGCGTATTATAGACATTCCAAGTGTAAAAGATACTGTTTACCGAATCAACCGGGAGGTAAAAAGACAGGAATTAGTACCTTTTTTCACCAAACAGATGGACCGTTTGTTTGAGATCAAGCTGGATCAGGAGTTATTGAGCTAGAAGGCCTTCAAACCGGATCTTCATAAATACCGCATATTTAAATGGTTACACCCGGTACCTTCACCAATTACTTCAATCAAATTATATTCATAATTTGGGAACATTAAGCCTTTTTTCAGCTTCTATTTTCTAAAAAGAAATATGTTGCGAAAACTGCGGAAAACCAGGCGGTCCAGCAAATATATTATATTAAATAATAATTTGTAAAATTATGCTTATCAGAAAACTAAACCAAAAAGTTATAAGTCTTCCGGCACGCTAATCTTATCAAATCTTTTGGAGTTTTCCTTGTAAAACAATTGTAGATTTCCTACTTTAGCGTTGCCGAAAATGAAACATCAGAATTTAATTATTCTATAAAATCTTTTAGTATCAGTAAGTTGGATGAGCTCCGCTGTAAATTTTCACAGTGGAGTTTTTTCTATTTGAAAGGTCCTCTAAAAGTGCACTCCTTTTCCGACAAAATGTCGAACTCAACTTCTCAAAGAACCCCTTGTGAAATCCTGAGAAATTTCATCCTCTTAAGTCTTTAAATTATCGCAGATCAGTCTATATTTGCGGCGGCTTTCAACTCCATTCTAAACCCAGGTGGGAACAATGCTGTTAATAAAGAAACGAGTTCGAGCCTTTACAAAACTAATTTAATATCATGGAGAAATTCGATCTGATCGTTATTGGTAGTGGACCTGGAGGATATCCAGCAGCCATCAGAGCCTCTCAATTGGGAATGAAGGTAGCAATCGTAGAAAGAGAATCCCTTGGCGGCATTTGTCTTAACTGGGGCTGTATCCCGACCAAAGCCCTTCTGAAAAGCGCCCAGGTTTTTGAATACATCCAGCACGCTCAGGATTACGGCATCGAAGTCAAAGGTGCAACACCGAACTTCGACGGAATGATCAGTCGAAGCCGTCAGGTGGCCAATGGCATGAGCAAGGGAATTGACTTTCTGATGCGAAAAAACAAAATCAAGGTATTGACCGGTACCGGTAGTGTTGGTAGAGGGAAAAAAGTAACGGTGGTTGGTGAAGACGGAAGCAAAAGCGATTACGAGGCCGATCACATCATCATTGCAACCGGAGGTCGGGCCAAGGAACTTCCGAACATACCGATTGACGGAGAGAAAATCATTGAGTATCGCAAAGCGATGAGTCTTGAACAGATGCCCAAGCGCATGGTGGTGGTCGGAGCTGGCGCTATCGGTGTAGAGTTTGCCTATTTTTACAACAGCATCGGAACGGAAGTCACCATCATTGAATTCATGGAACAGGGATTGGTTCCGAGAGAAGATCCCGAAATTTCAAAGGAACTCACCAAAGTTTATAAGAAGAAAGGCATGAAGATCCTTGGAAATACTGCGGTGGAAACCGTAGATACTTCCGGAAAA
>JANQRV010000009.1 GCA_028284395.1 Saprospiraceae bacterium | reverse complement strand
CCAGGTCTTTTCCCAATTCGTATAAATAAGAAGACTTGGCATCCGAAAGCAAATAGTAGGCGTGTTTTCTCAATTCGGAGAGGTGATCCAAAGTCTGTTCGTGAAAGGCCAATTCGTAAGCCACAACGGATTCTCGTGATTGAATTGATCGTTGAACGGACACCTGTCTGGAAAGGGAATTGGGCAGTCTCAATTCCAGATGATCGGCTAATTCCTCGATTTGATCGGCAAGTTTTTTTTCGTTTCGCAATAGTACATCCAGAAATTCCTGAAAATCGGTACTTAGATCTTCTCTTTCCGATTGTTTGACCACCTCCTCCCACAATTGGAGTTCGTAGTGAATATCGACAATTGTCTGATAGTCCGATTGTAAGCCTCGATTAGTGATCTTGGTGTTATTAACCGCTTTTGCTTCCGGTGCGGAAACCTCTTCTGATTGCAGAAAAAAGGTAGTAGCTAAGATTAAGAGCAAGAGACAGGTAAATCCACCAACACGCATACTTGAATTCATTTTTTTCAATTTTCCCTACAACGGATGAGTTTAGCTGATGTTCAGAACAATTTGGCGACTCAACCTTTTTATCGGAAAAACAGAAAATGATTTCCATTAAATTTTTAGTTAAGCTATTGTCGGGCTTGTTGATCCTGGCCCTCTCTTATATTGCATTCTCCGAATACAAGTATTACAAGAACCGGCAAATGCAGCGCAACTACATCAAAATCAACACATTCGACAACACCTATACCAACGAACCGGAAGTATACCACCACAAAGACTCCATCCCGATGAAGCCCTGATGACTCAGGATGCACACCCATCCCGATCAATAGATTTTAAATCCAACGTTTGGCGATACAGCCACACATCTCCGTCTCTTATTTAACAAACCTTCAATTTCCAATTATGTATAAGTATTTTCTATATTTTACCTTTATTACACTGCTATCTTTTCCACTATTGGGGACGGCCCAACAATCATCCGGTACGCCCAGTTCGATCGGGCAAATCACCGAAGCTCGCGCATTGTTCGAAAACCTATTCTCCAGAAATAACATTGGTAAGCTCCACGTCTTTGTCCAACAGGATACGAGCAGCGAAACCATGCAGCCGCTTCCCGGCCAACCCATTAAAGATGAATTTCGCTTTTTCTTTGGCAATGCGGGTTTCCTGCATGCATCGCGCACTCCGGAGGCAATCAGCATCGTCAGGGGTGCCAGTTTGGACTACTTCCTAATCCGTTACTGGAACAAAACCGGTCACGAAGAGCTGGCGCTCTTTCAATTTAAGGGCCTGCGCCTGAAGAAACGAAAGCTACTGGCTACCATTCAATGTAAGGAGCAGCAATGTTGGCAACAAGAGGCCTGGATCCTGGACTTGGATGGAGACACGGATCTTGATTTTGTGACGAAACGCAGAGCGTACGACCGTGATGGAGACCAGTCCGCTGTGAAGACGAAGGCTTTTGTACAGACGGATAATGGGCGGCTTCGGGCGAAGGCAAAGGTAGAATTAGGGGCGTATGAGTATGCGATGAAGGAAATGAGTGAGATTTCTTTGGCGAAAAGTGGAAATTGAGTAAATCTCACTGTTCCAATGACTTTCTTGCCTTTTTCGTACCATGAAATCATCCATTTCTCGGAATAAAGAAAGTCAAGCCAACACCATAAGATCTGTGGTAAAATTTCCAATCATATCCCAACGATTGAAATGTTTCCCTATTTGCATCTGACATTTGGGGAGAAATTCCTTGTTGAAAATGAGCAAAAATTTGAAGATTGTTGTGTATCCTGTACCCGAGCTCTATATTAATTCCAATATCAGTCTTTTTCATATGGTCCTCGGCACTTTCCCCAAAGTTCATATCAAATTTTTCAGTATCAGAGCCTTCAACATCCCAGACTTGTTCCCCCGATAAAACATAAGCCCAATATCCGCCAATGCCAACACTATAATTCCTTAATTTAAAATTATACTGAATGGGTATCTGTAAATAGTTAATTCTATTATCTGAGGTTCCGCTCAACCTTTGGGACGGATTAGAAGGGTCAGGCATAGTGAAATCCTCGGCCCCTCCTTTGAAAACATATTGTGCCCCTACTGTTATGGACATATTATCTCTAAAATTTAATTCGGTATGCCCCCCAATAAAATATCTTGGTACAAATTTCTCGGTCGAAATGATTCCAAAAAGCTCTTCCGCACATTGATGTGCTCCTTCGTTGTAAATAAGTGTAGAAAGGTTTCCACCTGCCCTTATTCCAAAATTAAACTTTCTAAGAAAGGTGGTTTGTGTTTTTACTTGTCCAAAAGTGAAATTGGTGAACAAAAAGGTCCATGACAGGATTAATAGAATTGCATTTTTCATTTTGATTTTGATTGAATAGTGAGTGCTTAGGCAAAATTTTGGTCAGTCATAGTTTTGTCCAAGCACTTAATAAAAACTATTTATTGCAGGGCTGTTCAAATATATAAAGCACAAAAATTCTCCTTTCAATCGAACTGAAACACTAATATTTAAGCCTTTATTTTGATATTCAGTCCTCCATACTTTAAAGTTAAAGGTTCCGAATTTAATTGGCTTCTCGAAAGTTGCTCTTTTGCACATATTCCCGAAGCCATGGCGATGATTTCTAAGAAGGACCGGCTACAAAGAAGACATCTTGAAATAATGCCTCGATTGTACCGTGTTTTGAAGCTTTTGGATACTATTCATTAATCCAGGGCAAAGATAAATTAGGGGCCAAAGCCCCTAAACAGTCAGTTTCAGTCAAACGCCTATCGTTCTTCTACCGTCGCATTTTCGTTAATGTATTCTTCTACACTTTTGCAATATTGCCGCAAATCGACTTTAATGTCCGGATTCGCCGGTCCGAACTCGGAAAGCAAGGCATCGAAGCGCTTGATGGTCTCATCGGAAAGATTGAATTTTCCTGCTGCATTCAGCCTCCCAGTGATTTTGATTTTTTCCAGGGCCTCATTGAATTCATCAACCGGATAAAAGACGAAAAGCGGGTTGACGGACTTCGAAACGTTGACCAAAGCCGCTCCGCTAGCCAGCGGAAGCGAGTAAGCTATTTGATCAAAATCCAAATCTGACAGGGCTGCAAGATAATTGTTATCCAGAACGGTGCCGCGAATCTCGGGTGTCAGCAGGAGGTCGACCGGAAGAGGAATCAAGAAAATAACTTCAATGCTGCCATCTGGTAGAGTGATGTATACAGCCCTCTTTATCTGTACGATTTCAATGTAGCCGCGAATCTCCAGTTGTGGGTTGGTTAAAGTAGCCGCTAAATTAGCGGATCCTATGTCGGGTAAAATCTTTACGGCGCCGGTTTTGCAAGCTTCAAGCTTTATTGTTCCAGTTGAAAACAATTTTTGATTCCCGTCGCAGTAGGTTCCTAAACCGATCATATCATTGTACAGAACCTGTCCATTGTTGACGCCTCCCGTCACATCGTAAGTAAAAATGTGGTTCCGGGTATTGGCCGTTCCAGATACCAGTTCCCGGTCAAAGGCCGGGTCGTAATTGGTGGTTGGAATCCTGGCATCCACCCGCAATCGAACGTCTCGTTCGTTGGGATTGCCGATGGTCAGGAAGTAACCTTGAACCACCCTGCGAAATGCCGTGGCTACGATTGGTGGTACACCATTGGTAGGTGCAATGCGCTTCACTAGAAGCTCAAATGTGCTAACTAAGGCCATTTGGAATTGGTTTATTGAGGTTAAAAATGAAAATCAAATATAAAACGGACGTACAAAATAATTATTGCACCGCTATATTTATGGCCATCAATTTACTAATATATAATTGACATAAAAATACATATAAAACCCCAAACCAGTAACTGGTTCGGGGCGAATATTTTCGAACAAAACCGAAATCACAAACTACTAAGCAAAAGCTAGTTCTTCCTTGACCCGGACTTGAGCCTGGTCCATAAACAACAGCAAGTCAAGCTGTGCGTAAAGGCCATCGGCAGCCATGACGATTCCCTTGTTATCGTCCTTACACTGGATGACGAAAAGGACGGTCAGATCGGAGGGATTGGAACGTCCATTAAAGCGATGGATTTCGACGATTTCTATTTCGTCGGGGCGATAACTTTTGCCGGTGGGTTCATGGCGCAAAAGTCCGGTTCTAAAATTGTATTCTTTGGTATAGCCCTGTGAAGCAAGGCGGTGTATGGCGTCCGTAAGAGAGTCGAAACGGTTTAATTGCATGATACAGATTATTGGTTGTGAAAATGGGTAACTTGACCGGGCATGGGTTTTACTTTGGTTGACAGCCAGGCATCGAGGATCCAGGAGCGTTTTTCCAGGCTACTCAGAAATCCGCTGACCAGGTCGATCGTTCCTTCGTCTCCGGCCTTTTGTGCGGCTTTGATGACTTTGCGCATGGTGGTGATCAACGATCGGTGATTCTCCAGGATCATTTTGACCATCAGCCAGTCTTCTTCGATGTGGCCGGCTTCCTGAATGTCGCCTTCCTGCAGGTATTCGGAGAAATTACTCAAGGGATGAAATCGCAGGGTTAGAATTCGTTCGGCAATTTCATCGATCTTGACTTTAGCGTCGTTGTACAGCTCTTCGAATTTGGCGTGGAGATCGAAGAAGTTCTCTCCCGTCAGGTTCCAGTGAAAGTTTCTAAGGTTCTGATAGTAGATGTTGTAATTGGCCAGAAGCGCATTGAGTTCTTTGACCGTTGCCGTTGATTCTATTTTCTTTATTCCTAAATAATTCATACGTATTTTAAATGAGTTAAACAATTGTAAGAAAACTCCTCTTACCTTGTAAAAACAACTGATAATCAGCTATTAGAGAGTTTTCTTTCTCTGATTTTCCCCTAGAACGGATGAGTACTGCGAATGTTCAGAGATCAATTGTCTTCTTCATTCAATGGGAGGCTACATTAAGTAAGCCGGACTCTCTTCGAACCGTACCTGGGCCTGGTCCATAAATAAGAGCAAATCCAATTGCGTGGAAGGTCCGTCGGCGGGCATGACGATGCCTTTGGTGCCGTCCTGGCACTTTACGACAAATAATACGGTATTGTCGCCGGTGTCTGAATGCCGTCTAAAACGATGTTGTTCGATGATTTCGACTTCCTGTGGTTGGTATTCTTTGCCCGTCTGCCGATGTCGCAATTGCCCGTCTCTAAAGTTGTAGGCTCTGGTATAGCCTTTGGAACAAATGCGGTGAACGGCATTGGCGGGCGAATCAAAACGGATTAGATGCATAAATTAGGTTTATTGGTTATGAACTATACTATAATCTGGTGTTGATGACATTATTAAAGATGGATCCGAAAGTGTAGGCTACTCCGAGCGCAAAGTAGAACTCGAAATCGGTCGAAACACTTCGTTGTTGCAGTAGAATGTCTTCCAAACTGGCTTCGCCTTTCGGTAAGTGCAACTGGTCGTTGATGAACTCGAAATTACAGGTCATATTTAGTGCCAGACCTCTGAATACCTGCAAATTCAACCGGTTGTTGAAAGCCAGGCTGTTTTTGGAAAAGTCGTGGAAGTAGTGCCGGCCCTGCAAGCTGGAAAAGAGAGACCCCCAGGGCTTGCGAAAGCGGGCGGAAATGCGAATGGACTGGTCCCATAGTCGCTCCTCCGTCATCCCGTAAAGGGTTTCTTCGAGGTAATCCCGAAAGTAGATGCGGTTAAAGTAAGCGATGGTGATTTCCCGGAAGGTGACTTCCTGATACGGGAATAAGCTGTATTCCAGGGCGGGTCCGATACCGACGCTGGCATTGAGGTTGCTGAAGGTAGAGTGATTGAAGCTTTCAAAGATTCCGGCCGACCAATGGTCGTCAATGCTGCGCACAATCCTGCCATTGGTTCCATACCGTTGTAAGATACTGCGGATGGATTCCTCTTCGTCGATAAAGATCTTGGTATTGTTGTTGTAATAGGCATTTTGCAGAATTCTCCACTTTTCCGTGACGTGACTGATTTCGCCGCCGAGTCTCCAGTTGAAGGTCCGTTGGCTCTTCTGGATATTAGCATTGCCGTTTACGTAGGTCTCAAAAACCCAATGCTTCCAGGGATCTTCTTCCAGGCTGGCGTCTTTCTTGTCTGCGGCTCCTTCCTTGCCTCTCACCTTGACATGCACATCCAAATTCGGATTGGATTTCAACATAAAACTCACCAATCCCAATTTCAGTTTTTGTACCATTTGCTTCCGCCGCTCATCGGAAGTAATCATTGGCAGGGCTTCGTACGTGAGCTGCTGCTCCATGCCTTCAAATTCATTCTTACCTAAAAAGGAGATCTCGTACTTGCGGCCGCCGCTGGCCATGGGAAATGCGGTAATCAAAACGTGCACGCCCGCCATATTTTGATCCCGGACATAATCGACGTAACCGATTTGCTGCTGGTAGAATACCTGATCGCAATTGGTTCGGCAGTCAATGAATACTTTGATCGGATCTTCGTTGGCGTGAACGAATGGTAGCGTAAGAAGGGCAAATAGGAAAGTTTGCAAAAATTGCTTCATCATAACAGTGTACTTTAATTGCAGTTGAATCTGTGGTTACTCTAATATGCTTGTTGCTGTGGTCGCTATCGCTGCCGTAGTTGCTTGCTAACATTGCCGTACCCGGCCGCAAGCAGCAGAAATGTTTGATTATTTGTGTTGGCTAGTTCAGATATTCTCCGTTGTAGGTGACCTAACTATAGGGTTTACTGGAGTATAGATTTAGAATTGGTAGCTATAATAGTGTATTTTTTACAACAACAAAGATAAGTGGCTTTGGAATGAAAGTAAAGCCCTGACGACCCCATGTGCATGGGGTTTGTGTAAAAAATCAGAATTGCTTCAGAATTGCAGTCAAATAGACATCATTATTGTTGGCGATAAACCAGCAGGGGGGATTGAACTCCACGGGCAATTACCCGACCCAGATCCGACTCAAAAAAGGATTGCCACAACGTTCGGTGGCGGTGAAGGGTGACAACCAAATCGGACTTCCCGATCTTAATGTAGTTCGTCAATCCCTTTTTGCTGCTATCCGCAATGACGTCGTAGTCGATCCGCTCATCGGGAAAGAGTTGCTGTAAAACCCTGATCTTGCGTCTGGCAACCGCAACATCTTCTTTACT
>JANQRV010000650.1 GCA_028284395.1 Saprospiraceae bacterium | reverse complement strand
AGCGACCAATACAGCAAAACTTTCGCACGGCATTGGATTGGAAAACGTCAAAAAACGTTTACAATTGATGTATCCCAACGCTCACCAACTGGACATCAGGGAAGGCGACAGTCGATATGAAGTACATCTTTCCATGCAACTAACAAAAATGTAAAGCCCGTATGAATTGCGTCATCATCGAAGATCAGCCGCCCGCCCAGCGATTGCTTAAGAAATACATCGACGACATCGGGACTTTGGAGCTAAAGGCCACCTTCTCTGACCCCATCCGCGCTCTGGAGTTCCTCAAATCGGAACCGGTCGATCTGTTGTTCCTCGACGTTCATCTTCCCAAGATATCGGGGATCGATTTTCTGAGAACCATGACCAAAACCCCATATGTAATATTGACAACGGCTTTTTCCGATTATGCCTTGGAAAGCTACGAATTCAGTGTTGTGGACTACCTACTGAAACCGTTTTCCTTCCAAAGGTTTGTCAAGGCCGTATCCAAAGTACCTCCAAAACAGGAAGTCGGCACCTCAGATGCGGCATCCAGTCAAAAAGCCGGCCGGCGGGAAGTCTACATCAAGTCCGGTTATGAGCACATCAAAATCACGCTGGAACACATCCGGTACATTAAATCTGATGCCGATTATACGGAAATATTTCTCACCGAAAAAAGGCATTTATCCTCCGAACCGCTGCGTTATTGGTTCGAGACTCTGGATCCGAATCAGTTTGTCCGAATCCACAAATCATTCATCATCAACACTACGAAGATAGCACGGATTGCCGGCAACCAGATCTTTCTCGACGACGAAACGGTCATTCCCATTGGCCGTGCCTATAAGGAGTCTTTTATTCAGCGCTTTGTAAAATAGTACCTCTCAGACCGGCCCATCGGATGAACCTCTCTTTGCCATAACAATTTGCGAATCTAATGGGTCGATTTATACGATTTTGTCCATCCGGAAAGTTATCTTTATCGAAGGGCGAAAACGCTACACGGTCCCCGAAGCCCGAGCTTCACCCAGTCAAATACCAGCCCCACAAAAACTAGACGCTCAATTCGCTTCAGATTCTAATTTCATTTCTAAAACCGTCGTTATGATTCGTCAGTTCCCACTTCGGCTCCTATTGTTCCTCTTCCTCTGTCGCTTATCCTTTGGCTTGTCCGCACAAACTACCCGCATCCACCCGTCCTGCCCTTTTCACCTCATCATTGCCTTAGACTTCTCGGGAAGTGAAAGAGAGTATTTATCGGAAATCCAAACCGCCCTCCACGCTTTAACCAGCAATTTCGAATTGCACGAGCACCACCTCAAAGTAGGCATCATCACTTTCAATCGTGGGGCAAAAGTCGTACTACCATTGACCGGAGAAACCGAGAAAATGGATTCGGTCATCCAGGCCTTAAGAATTTCCAGAATCGTTTATGCAACGGATATCCATTCCGGAATCGAACTGGCAGAACAGGAGTTTCGCCGTTATTCCGAAAGCAATATCCCCAAATACTTCGTTTTGATTTCCGACGGCGACCCTCACGCCCATCGACGAGGTTTCGGTTTTCAGCAGGATTTGATCAATATGACTCGAATCAAGACGGGAAACCGGGAGCAGAAGATTGACCCCGTACACGTTTTCAGTCTTTACACCGGTCGGTTATCGCCATTTAGGAATCAGTTTAGCGAGGACATTCGCAAGGCATCGATCGAACACATGCAGGCCTTGGCCAGCGACAAGGAATCCTTCTTTTTCTACGAACAATATCCAATGCTGGTAGATTTTTTCGCACGAATTGCCAATTGTCAGTAAAGACTAGTAGTACTTTGTTTCTTTAGAATGTCGATGCCGGAGGTCTCCAAATACTTTAACCGGGGTATCGGCCCAGGATTGCAAGGGAGGATGGGTTCAGGCTGATGAAAGTTTAACTGAACAAAGTACTACTAGTCAGTCGTTCCCGAAATACTCAAACTGTAGTTCACCCCCTAAGGGAATTTGATTTAACGTGGAAAAATAGTGATCCGGGATGTAAGCAATGCGGGGATAACCACCTGAGGTTTGGCCATCCCGAAGCAGGATAATCGGTTCTCCACTGGGTGGTAATTGAATGAAACCGGGCAATACCGGCAAGCTATGATCCAGTGGCCCGACGCAATTATCCAGCTTCTCTCCGATCAGCCGGATCCCCATTCGGTTGGTGTCCCGCCCAATCTGATAGGTATTTGAGGTCAGTCCTGTTTGGGCGGCGTCGGTGAGGTAGTGAAATTCCGGTCCTTTGTGGATCGGAATCCTGACGCGGCCCGGAGCGTGATCTCCGCCGGTCTTCCATTCCAGGCAATCGCCTTTTTGCAGCAATCGGCCTGCCAGGCCGCCCATTTTTGCCGGGACGTAAGTCGCGTAAGAACCGTAAACTTCCCTCAATTGGAGATCGCCATCGATCGCAATGTATCCCCGAAACCCATCTTTTGCGAATCCGCCACGGAGCAGGTCTCCTTCATGGATGTCCAAAACGGTATTAGGGGCGACTTTCCGATCGTTGACCTTCCAATGGAAATCCGCTCCGGCAACTGCAATCCGACATGGATCGTGAAACCTGATCTGGGGAGCGATCGAAGTGCATTCAATAACAGGATGATCCATGGGTTTATTCAAAAGCAACAAGGCGATCTTTGCAGCATTGGGGTCCAAGGCACCCGCATTGGGAATGGCGTAATAGGCCAGACCAGGTCGACCCAAATCCTGAATACTGGTCATTAAACCAGCCCTAATGATCTCTAAACTGGGCATTGTACGATTGAATGGTAAGATTTTCTAATCGGATGGTCTCATATTCCTCGCGCGTAATGCCTTTGAGGTGAATACGATCCCCCAGTTGAAGCGCCACTGGCGGAAGTTCGGGAAGTTGCAACAGCGGTATGGGAATTTGACCCACGACGTGCCAGCCACCGGGACTGGGCAATGAGTAAAGCCCCAAATATTGCCCGCCCAAAGCAATGGAATTAGGGGCAACGTACTTGGCTGGCACCTTTTTCCGGGGGATGTGGAGGGAGGGATCCAAGCCGTCAAAGTAAATGAAGCCGGGAATGAAGCCATACATGAGAATGGAAAACTCCGTGGCCGACAGCTCATCGATGACTTCCGGCCGCGACCGGCCAGAAACAGCTTCAACCTGCCTCCAATCTTCGTGTTCGTGGTAGTAGACCGGTAAGTGGTAAGCCTCCTTTTCTCCATTTGAATCCACTTCGAGTGTATCGAGTTGGCGAATACAGTCCGGAACAAATCGATCATTTAGTTTAAGACAAACTTCAACTTCCGTCACGATGACTTCCGCGACAAAATCAAAACGGCGATTGAAAATGGCTTTACCAATCCGGGTGACCGGCGTCCCGTCACCCGATCGCAACAACAAAAAGTCGTTGTTGTAATTGGCGACCTGAATCGGCTGGTCAAGCAAGTGCAGCAATTTCGACATGATTTTCCTTTAAGTAATGATGAATCTGCCGACTCAATGCTACCGCTCCTTCCGTATCGCTGTGCAAACAGACCGTTTTAACATTAATGCTACAGATTTCACCGGTGTATAATTGAACCCGCCCCCGTAAAAATTGCTCGATTTGACGGAGCACATCCTTCGGTTCATGCAACACTGCATGATCCAGTTGTCGACTGCGCAACCGATCCAATTGCTCGTATCGGCGATCCGCGAACCCCTCGTTGACGTATTGCATCCCATGTTGAATACAAGCGTCGACAGTACCGGAATGTGCCAGCGTAAAGATCTTTAATTTGGGGTCGATGTCCTTCACCAATCGAACAAACAGATCCGACAGTTCCGGATCCCGGGCCAGGTCATTGTAAAGAGCGCCATGTGGTTTTACATGCTTCAGCCGATGGCCAAAACTCTCTACAATCCCTTTAACGGCACAAATCTGATATCTCCATTCGGCAGCAAGCACCGCTGGAGCTACCTCTATGGACAAACGACCGAAGTTTTCTGCATCGTTGTAAGAGGGATGAGCTCCAATGCTCACGCCGTTTGCAAGGGCCGACTTAATGGTGTTTTCAATGACCAATGGGGTTCCACTGTGAAAACCGCATGCTACATTGCAGGAAGAGATGAAAGGCATGATTTCATGATCAAAATTGTCAGTTTGACCGGCCTTTAATTCTCCCATATCGCAATTTAAATCGATTGTTTTTTTCATTTTGTGCTGTTGGTGCTGTTGGTGCTGTTGGTGCTGTTGGTGCTGTGGATGCTGTTGCTTCTGTTGCTTCTGTGGATGCTTTGGCTTCTATGGATGCTTTGATGCTACGGCCGCCTTGGAGGCGACCTTGATGCTATGATGCTGGTCTACAAGAGCTTTCGCCTGCGGAGAGTGTGGGCGGCGGCCATCATAGCATCAAAAGTAACCACAGAAGCAACAGAAGCAATAGCCCCCTCATTTCTTATAACTGATCGACAGTCCGCCACCGCTACTGTCGACAGTCGTTGTATAATCTTCTCGTTCCTGGATGTACTTCAGGAAGGCTCGGGTTCCCGGCATCCCTCTGCGAAGCAAACCGGTGGGGATATTATGAGCGGTAAAACAGCCTCCAGATTCCAGTTTCGGGGATATTGCCTTAAAGTAATTGATGTACCAATCCTTATCAGCGTCACTGAAAACGAAGTCGAAAGGGCCTTCTAATTCCTTTACCAGTTCATGCGCATTCGCCAATCGCACATCGACAAATTCGGACAATCCAGCCTCTTCGATGTTCTTTAGGGCCTGCCGATATCTTGACTCGTTCAATTCGATGGTAATTAATTTACCCCCGGTCATGCTAAACGCCCACGCCATCCAAATGGCGGAATGCCCGGTAGAAGTTCCGATCTCCAAACCTCTTGTATATCGATTCTTCAAAATAAGATCCCGCAACAAACGGCCATCGGAAGCGGGGACATTCATCGTTCGCCAGGTTCCTTCCTTGCTTTCCAAATAAGCACGGACCTTGCGATTTAACTTGGTATCTTGTGCTGACAATTGAAGTCCCAACAGGAAAAAAAGAAAAAGTAAGAAGGCTGTTATTTCTCTCTTCATGATGATAGGTTTATCCTTTCAGTGACAAGATCAATGACTTCATTCCGGAATCCAGAATGGTTCTTCGGCCGGTACGAACTCGACCGGAACTTCTTTTACAAAGGTCTTTAACCAAGTTGCGCAATACTCCATACCTGCTTCTTCCGAGATGGCATGCCCCAAAAAAACCATCGCTTTATTCATACCCGCACTGATGGCATCCCTAACGTATTCCACGGTTTCCCATTCTGGAGCCTCTCCTCCAATCAACACCTCGACATCGTCGCGTCGGAGCACGGTAATTTGCGCCATGGATCCGGGAGCTCCCAAAACCAATGCTACATTTTTCAATTTCATTTCCGGATCGCCAATGACCCGGATGGCCCGAGCATCAAAAACCTCCTTTAATTGACTTGCTAGATCTCCCAAGCTGATTTCCGGAACGATGAATCGATTGAATTCCTGGCGATAACCTTGCCATTTCATCTTATTGACGATACCTTCATAAATACCGTCCGGAGTGGTCCGGTGCCAATGGTCATGAAACCGCCAGATGACCATATCGTTCTCTTCGATGAACTTTAGTTTCGCTTGCAAGACCGGATCATCACCATAACGTTCCTTTTCGTCAAAGTGGTTGTAAAAGGTCGGCTCATGCGTGATAACCATATTCAGACCTTTGGCTTTGGCTCTCTTCAGAACGTCTAAATTGGCAAGAAACGTAGTGGCTATACCGGTAATGTTGGAAGACGGATCTCCGGATTTAAAATCGTCCACGGTCTGTTCTGCCCACTCACAGGTCAATTCATTTTTGATTTTGTCGACAACCTGTCCGGCCGTGACCGCACTTTCTTGCGCGTTCAGCAAATGCATTGACAGTGCGATCAGTGGGGCCAAATAAACGTATTTCATGGCAACGGCATTTAAGTTTAGAGGCGTTTGATGGAACAACCAATGGATCTGGTGCTATTCGGGTCGATTGCTTTACCGGCAACCATATTAGTAATCGCGTTTTCGATGTATTTCTTGGTGACAGCGGAAGGATCGCGTCCATTATCATCAATAGCACCCTTGTATTGTAGCTTTAAGGTGCCGTCAAACAAAAATAGATCCGGTGTCTTGGTAGCTCCAAATGCATCAGCTAAAACGTGATTTTTGTCAATCACGTATGGAAAGGTATAATTTTTATCTTCGGCGTGCGCCTTCATTCCCGCTTTGGAATCCGAACTACCCCGTTGGGCTTCGTTGGCGTTGACCACAATGAAACCAATCTTGTTGTCGGCACAAGCAGCGGCAATGTCATCGTAGCGGTCTTCCCAGGCTAAAACCCAGGGGCAGGTATTACAGGAAAACATGACCAACAGACCATTTTCCTTCTTGATTCCATCCAGGGTGTAGTCTTTTCCGGATATGGCATCTTCCATGACAACTTCCGTCAGTGGGGCATCCGCGCCAATGTCAATGGCAGATCGATCGTCGGCCTTGGAAAAAGACAGCAAAATCGCAGTGAACAATCCCAAGGTGGCGGTAAACATTAGTACTCTTTTCATAATAACTTATTTTGGTGTGAATGAATGGTTGGTGCTCTTGTTGCTGTACCAAAAATAACACGTAATCACGAAACTAATCAGACGAAACCGGTCAACTGCGGAATCAAGGGCATCAACGTTGTAAATTCGCAGACATTCTCAAGATTTCTGAAGATTCTGGAATTCTTTTGCCTTCTTTTTGGTTATGCAATCCGTCAGCAGCTACAAACAAAAATATCCGACCTGTTTATGGAAAGCAAAGCCCTCACGCAACGTAAAAATCCGGTATTCAAGGCTTTCAAAGAAATGGTTCTTTATTGGGCAACGGCAGCCCGGCCTTTCCGGTGGTACTTCCTTGGAATTTACTTTTTTTATGCCATTGGCATCGTATCCGAACACATCCTGATCCCAATTTACTACCAGAAGATCGTGGATGGGATGATGATCGAAACGACTGAAATGGCTTCCGATCTACTTCAGAGCAAATACGCCGTTTTGCTCCAGTACATTTTCTACGTGGGCATTTTATCCGTTACCAGAATCGGCATGTACCGGATCGGAGATTGGTTTTTCGATCACTTCCGGCTCGGCACGGTCCGCAACCTGGAAAATGGCATGTTTGGCGATTATCTCCGACACGGGAGGAAATTCTTTGTCAATCACTTTGCCGGTGCATTACTCAATGATCACCGTCAAATGCGTGGTGCTTTTGATGTATTCATGGATTATGGCACTTTTACCTTTTTCTGGTGGCTGGTTGTCTTTTTTGGCAGTTTGTTCGCCCTGACTTTCATTTTTCCGATTGGAGCAATTGGCATTCTCATTTGGTTTGGACTCTATTTGATCATCGTTATCCTGGTCTCCAAAAAGAAGTATGTACACGAACGCAAGGTGGCTCGTCTCAACTCCAATATGACGGGCCTGTTGGCGGACAATCTAAGCAACGCCATGACCATTAAAACCTTTGGAGCCGAGCACCGTGAGCAGGACTACTTTCGTCAGCGAAATGAGGTTCGTCACCGCGCCCGCCACCGCAACAAGTATTGGAGTAGATGGCGCAACGGGCTTCAGGGAGCCATGCTCGTCATTTTGGATGTCGGTGTATTGCTGACCGGTGCCTACTACTGGATGATTGGCCAAATCAGCCCTGGCGTCATCGTTTTAATTCTATATTACGCCGGCAACATCTCGCGTGAAGTATGGAGTTTCTCACGGATGATCAACGCCATGACCCAAGCTTATGCCGATGCCAACAAATTCATGGAGCACATCAGAATCACTCCGGACATTAACGATCCAAAACGGCCCGTCAAGCAATCGTTTGCCGGCGGTCAGGTTCATTTCAAAAACGTTACTTTCAAATACCCCGAAGGAGCCAGTGTTTTCCAAAACTTTGACCTATTGATAAAAGCGGGAGAAAAAGTAGGCATTGTCGGTCCCAGTGGATCGGGAAAATCTACTCTTGTCACCCTGCTCCAAAGACACATGGATGTTCAGGAAGGTGGTATTTTCATAGACGGGGTCGACATTAGCCAAGTAAAACAGGCCTATTTGCGTTCGAAAATCTCCCTGGTCCCGCAAGATCCCAGTTTATTTCATCGCAGCCTGAGAGACAATATTGCCTACGGCAAACCACAAGCCACAATGGAAGAGATCGAGGCCGCAGCCCGCAAAGCTCAGGCACATGACTTCATCATGGAAACCCCATCGGCTTACGACACTACAGTCGGTGAGCGGGGCATTAAACTCTCGGGCGGCCAGCGGCAGAGAATTGCCATTGCCCGCGCCATCCTCGAAGCAGAATCGGCTCCCATCGTGATCTTTGACGAAGCGACGAGCTCTCTTGACAATCGGGCGGAAAAAGAAATTCAGCAAGCCATTGATGCAGCGCTTTCCGAATCTACTCGAACCGGCATCATCATCGCCCACCGCCTATCTACCCTGCGAAATGTGGATCGAATTATTGTGCTCGACCAGGGACGGATTGTGGAAAGCGGCACCCATACGCAATTACTGCTATCGGATGGTTTGTACGCAGAACTTTACAACAGCCAGAGCTTGGAATTGACGGAGTAGAACCTGGTCATTTTCGCTATCTTTGAAGTAAAGTTTCATTATATGTCCCGATCTGATCAAAATTCTCTCCATTCGCGCCGCCAGTTCCTGCAAACAATGGGCAGCCTGGTGATTGCCCTTCCATTTTTGCCGGGATGCGAACCGAACGCCCCGGCATGGGAGACCACCCTTTTGGAAGAATTGCCGGGCAGTTTGCGTCGCCATTCACAAATCAATGCCTGGTTAGAAGTTCTGGAAAACGGAACCATCAGAGTTTTTAGCGGAAAGGTGGAGTTGGGCCAGGGCATCCGAAATGCCATCCGGCAGGTAGCGGCCGAAGAGATGTACATGGACCTCGAACAAGTCGAAGTTGTCCTTGCCGAAACGGGAGTGACCCCTAATGAGGGCTATACCGCGGGTAGTGGATCCATCCAAAATAGTGCTATGTCGGTACGATATGCCGCAGCGGCGGCCCGCGAGAAAATATTAGACCTAGCACAACAAAAGTTGCAATTGTCCAGGGATCAGCTGGAATTGGACAACGGCTTTGTGCGATCAAAAAGTGGTGCCAAGCGGCTTTCGTTCGCGGCAGTACTGGAGGGCCGACAGATAGAAGAGACCGTGCCTTTGGCGCTGAAGCTGAAACCGAAGTCAGCATATCGATATGTCGGAAAAGCCATTCCAAGAGCGGATCTCCGAGCAATGGTCCGGGGAGAAGGAATTTTTATTCACGATCTGACCTTTCCGGGCATGGTCCACGCCAAGGTTCTTCGACCGGCTAATTATGCATCCAAACTGCTTTCCTTTGACGAAGAGGCCCTTAAAGCGGAGGCCGAAGGATTACTAAAAATAGTCAGGAATAACCATTTTCTCGGAGTGATCACCAAAGAGCTCTACCAGGCAGAAAAAGTCGCCTCTCTTTTGGAAAAACATAGCCAATGGTCCAAGCCCATCGTATTTCCAAAACCGGAAGCGCTCCGCAAGCATATCAAAGCGATTGCCACCGAGCCGGAGATCGTTCATGGCCAGGACATCAGCATTGACCGGAATGCCGCCACAGTATCTCTAAAAGCGACCTACTTCAAGCCTTATACCATGCACGCCGCAATGGGGCCTACCTGTGCAATAGGCCGCTATGATGGCGAAGTTCTTCATATCTGGAGCCACAGCCAGGGTATTTATCCTATGCGGGCCGGATTAGCAGCCATGCTAGACATGGAAGTAGAGCGCATTCACGTCATCAGCGCTCCCGGATCGGGCTGCTTTGGCCATTCCGTGGCCGATGACGCCGCTGCGGATGTAGCGCTGTTGGCCATGGCCTATCCCAACCAATATATTCGTTTGCGGTGGTCACTGGCGGATGAACAACGCTGGGACCCCTACGGATCGGCAATGATCATGGAAATGGAAGCCGGCGTCGACGCCAATGGGAAACTCCGGTATTGGCAATCCAATGTCTGGACCGATTCCCACAGTACACGTCCCAATAAAGATGCGGGAACCTTACTTGCCGCTCGCTACATTAGTTCCCCCTTCGAAATGAAGGGACGGGGTTATTTGGCTGGGGGCCATCGCAATGCAGACCCGTATTACGAAATCCCACAAAAACAGGTACTGGCACATTATTTTGACGGGCCGCTCCGGGTCTCATCGCTGCGTAGCCTAGGCGCTTATGCCAATATTTTTGCCGTGGAGTCACTCCTCGATGAATTGGCCGAAAAGACCAACCAGGATGCCATTCAGTTCCGGCTGAATCACCTTCAGGACCAACGGGCCATCGATGTTGTACAGAAAGTCCAAAGTATGATTGCACCGGTGCAAGTAGACGAATCTGAAGGAATTGGATTTGCCTTTTGTCGCTATAAAAACTATGCAGCGTATTGCGCAATGGCCGCCAAGGTATCGGTTGATAAGGGTTCGGGGCAGGTAAAGTTGCACCAATTCTGGGTGGCCATCGACGTAGGAGAAGTCATCAACTTAGACGGCATCCGGAATCAGGTCGAAGGAGCCATCGTTCAGGCCGCAGCGTGGACACTGAAAGAAGAGGTCACCTTCAACGAATACGAGATCACTTGCAAAGACTGGGCTTCTTACGAAATCCTACATTTTGAAGATACGCCGGACATCGAAATAGCGGTGATCGACCGTCCCGAGGAAGCGGCTATGGGCGGTGGAGAAGTCGCTACTTCTCCCGTCGCAGCAGCCATTTGCAATGCCGTTTATCGGGCTAGCGGTCAACGCATTTATGACCTTCCGGTTCGTTTGCAGTAAATAAACACCTGCCGAACAGCATCTTCCATGAAATTAATTGAGCAAAATCAACAACTGAACGAGTTTCCAAAATGGGCCAAAGGTCTTATTGAACTTTCCGTATTCAACAACAACATTACCGAGATCCCCGATGAACTATGGGAAGAAAAGGAACTGCAAATCTTAAACGTTTCCATGAATAAGATTGCGGTCGTGTCGAGCAGCATTGGAGGCTTAAAAAAGCTAAGGATGATTGACTTAGGCCACAACCAAATAAAGGTCATCCCCGACGAAATCGGAAGCTTGACATCCCTGGATTCTTATCTTTATCTGCACAATAATCGCTTGGATCGGATCCCGGACTCCATTGGCCAACTGAATCAGCTTAGATACCTCAATCTCAGCATGAACAACCTTCGCGAAATACCGGATTCGATTGGTCTGCTAACAAATCTTAGAGAATTAAAAATTGAAGACAATCAACTAGATGCTCTTCCGGATTCCATTCAGCAGTTATCGAATTTGCACGAACTCCATCTCCAAAATAACCGGTTGCATCAATTGCCTGCCGGTATAAAGAATCACCCAAAATTACGGGTATTGAACCTGGAGAACAATAGAATTCAAGAAATGCCAACCGGCCTCACAGCCATCCGCGAGCTAAAACTCAGAAATAATCGAATCGACCACCTGCCTAGAGACATCTCCCACCTACAACAACTTCGCAGGATCGACCTCAGAGGTAATAATCTCAGAACATTACCCATCGAAATGTTGGCATTGAAGAAGTTGGAAAGGTTGGATTTAAGATGGAATGAACATTTGAAGAAACCAAAATGGATGGAGGACTTCGCCAGTGATTGTCTCGTGTATTTTTAGAGAAGCCTCCAAACGAAAGCAGCCCCCCGGCCCACTGGACCAGGGGCATCCAATCGGATTCCAGGTAGCAAATCAAGCCGGCCTTTAATCCCATCTATAAGCAAATCCAATTTCCGCGTAATAAGGGATGAGCGGGGTCGTGCTGAGATCCTGCGTTTTTACTAGCCCTAGCCCAAACGTAATGTCTAGCTGTTGGAGGGAATATCCACCTTGCAGGCCGAAGGAGAAATTGCCTCCGGTAGCGGGTTCATACCAGCCGTTCGGAACCGCCGTAAGCTGTTCCTCATAGAGGTCCGAATGTTTGAAATGGGTTACAATGGCCTTGTCAAACCCGGCCTGACCGGCCAGAAACCAATGGGGCCGATAATAACCAAGTTTTGCTCCGAGTTCTGCGCCAAAATTCTGTAGACGGACCAGCTCATTTTCGTACCTCCGATAAATGCTTTGCGCCGACACGGAGGCGTGCCAGGATCGGAGTCGAAACAAACGCATTTCTCCCCCGATTTTCATTTTGAAATCATCCAGTAGTTTTTCTCCGAAGGGCACTGACAGGTCGGCGACAAGTAGCAATGGTCTTTCGGTTTTTAGTTGGTAGGCGTAACTTATACCAATGGTAGTACCGTAGTCCCAACCTAAGTTTACGGCCACAAGATGTTTGTCGTCGGGAGTCAGCCGGGTCCAATTTGCCACCTGGCCAAACCCTTTCCACGTGGATAACAGCGCGAGCAACAGCAGGGTTATGTGTTGTCTGTACTTCATCATTACTTTAGAGAATTTAAATAGGATAATACTGCGGGATAGACTTGATCCCATTGAAAATAGATCATTTCGTGGCCGGTTCCTTCAATTTCTACCAGATCGGCTTGCCGGAAGAAACCGGACTCGGTCTGGGCAAAGGAAAGACCATAGGCCTGGTTGAGGGCTCCGTAAAGGAAGAGTACCCTTTTGGGATATTCGTGCAAGGTTGTTGTGAAATCAAAACCATCGTTTTCTGCGATGTCCACAAAGTTGTTCAAAACGACGGCACCGTATCTCCAGATTGGTGAAGGACCTTCAATCCCTTCGGCGTTGCCTGACTGATAAGCAAAACTGGTAGATAAACTGAGCTTATAGTCCAGTATTTCATGATCGTTTTCTCCCCCTGTCAGGAACTGGTCGTAGTACAAGATGTCATTTGTTTCCTCCGAAAATAGAGACAGTGGGCGACTGTTTTCCGCGTACAAATCCAACAGTTCCTTAGTAAACCCTCCCGGTTCGGCAAAGATGACGCCATCTACCCGCATTGGGTATTCATTGATGTAGGCCGCTGCTAACATGGCCCCCCAGGAGTGTCCGAATAGAAAAACTTTTTGATCGGCAGTAGAACGGTAGTGGCCGATAACGGCTGACAAGTCATCCAGCACCAATTGGATGGAATAACTTCCATGATCGTGCCGCTGGGAAAGGCCGGAGCCACGTTGATCATAGAACACAACGTAAAAACCATCGTCTGCCAATTGACGGACCGAAAGAGCATTTCGGTAATCTCCGCCCGGTCCTCCATGGAGAAAAACCAACAGGGGATCGTTTGGATTTCCGAAAGCTTCGGCATGCAGGTAGGTACCGTTTACAAAGATCGATGGCAATAGAGAGTCCTCCACTACCGTAGGACGGTTCAGCGACTGGCTGATCGTAGGTGCCTCATCGCTACACGAAAGAGCACATACCATTGCTAAGAACAAAATCACTTCCTTCATAAGTATCATCGTTTTTTGAATTTGATACAAATGAAGGGTAGTGCGGGTCAATAAGCGACCGAGCTTTCAAGGAAGGACCAATTACGTAAGTTTTCAAACCCGAAAGTATTCAGAAGGAGTCCGATCCGTATACCGCTTAAAATACTTGTTAAAGGTCGACTTCGAATTGAAACCGCACTCGTAGGCGAGAGCCAGATAAGTGTATTGCCGATTTTGTGGTTGGGTCGCGATTCGAATAAAAGCTTGAATGCGCCAGTGGTTGACATAAGCGTAGAAATTCTTGTCCTCTTTCTCATTAATGACCTGTGACAGGTAATTGGGATGGATGTCCAACCGACTTGCCAGCTCCTGTAAGGTTAGATTGTTCTCTTTATACCAGGCCTCAGTCTTCATTTTATCCGTTAACATAACATACACTGCATCCTTATCGGCCTGCTTTAGTCCGGATTTGGCGTATCGCGGCTTTTGAGGTTTGCTGGAAGGGGAAACAGGAAGTTGATCGGCACCGGGAGTCGAAAACGTCGATCCACGATTGATGCCATAAAGCCCAATCGCCAGCACGTAAATCGCTACGCCGATGAAGATAATGCGATCGTCGAAAACCAATACCAATAGCCAGATGACGCCCAGGCCATAGGATAAAAACTCCAACCAGCGAAGCTTGCGGTTATCGACCATCAGGGATCCTTCACGACATTTCCGGCGATGTTTTCGGATGGCTCCTACCGACCAAAATGTGTACACAACACCACTGACCAGTATTACCGTTAGTTGGATCATTATATACCATTCATAGCCTCTGCCACCATGCTCAAAGACGGCTATTTTATCCGCCCCCGGAAGCGCATAAAAGGGAATGGCCAACACGATCAGTATAAAGGGAGGAATGAAGTGCAGCAACATTTTTTTTTCCCAGTTTCGCATTCAAACTGGCGGAAACGTAGAAGAACAACAAGATTCCGTGTAAAGCAGGAAGGGAAAAGGAAATTCCAAGCAAATTCGGGTACTCGACGATCCATTCACTCTTCTCTATGGAATAGGCTACTTGATGAAATAGTACTACCCCCAACCAAATCGTCAAGTAATGATCTTCTTTTGAAGTCTTTCTTTTGAGCAGGAGCAGTATTAACAAGAAAGCACAAAGAATGATGCCGATGAAGTTCGCCATATTGTGTCGATGTTTTTACAATAGGGAGATCCTTTTTTTCATACTGCTCCCCTATCAAAGCCCACTGTTTCCAATTTTTTTAGTGATTTTCAACCGCTCGTTCATGATTGTGATTTGAGATTAATTTTTTATCATTACCCAATGAAGTCGGTTATACAGACCATGTTGTTATTGCTTTTTCTACTGGGGATCAATCGTTCTGATGCTCAGCAACCGGCTGTTGAGATTCAACAACTCCCCAATCACCTCGGTTTCAATAACCGGGCGATCAATGATATTTTACAGGATCACCACGGATTTCTATGGTTGGCTACCTGGTCGGGGCTGGCCAAATACGATGGTTACCAGGTAAAGGTCTACGGACCGTCATTGGGCGAAGAGGACGGCTTAAAGAGCAATAAGATTAAATGTCTCTTCGAAGACAGCAAGCACCGCCTCTGGATTGGGACCAATTACACGGGGTTTTATCGCTATGACCGGGAGCATGACAAATTCATTCAATACATCAATGATCCAAGAGACACCAACAGTCTGAGTAACAATAACGTCTCGGCCATTACGGAAGATCGGGATGGGTACCTCTGGATCGGTACCGAAACGGGACTGAACCGCTTCGACCCCAAGACCAAAAACTTTCGGCAATTTTTGGCAACCGGCCCGGACCAACCGGGATTGAGGCATAATTTCATCTATTCTCTGGCCCCCTCCGCAGATGGAGGACTCTGGGTGGGCTGTGAAGTTGGTCTCCATCGAATGATCTGGGATCAAAAAAAGGAAGAAGCAACTTTTCTTCGCTATGACCTCTCACCAGTCGCCCAGACCAGTGGCGATTTTTTTCATCACAATTTTATTCGAGTCATTCGCCCGTCTAAGATGGAGACCAATACCCTTTGGATCGGTACCAGCATTGGGTTGAAAAAGGTCTCCTTTGACAATCGCCAACTTTCAGGAATTTCCTATGAAACCTTCTACAACGATCCCGGAGAAAATGGAGGTCTAAGCCACAGCTACATCGCCGACATTATGGAGGACGAGGCTCGTCAGGGATTATGGATCGCTACCTACGGCGGATTAGACTTCCTTCAACTAGAGCAAGGGAAATTCACCTCCGTAAAGGCTACCGACACTTATTCCAATCCACTGAGTAGCAACATGGTAAAGTCTCTCTTCAAGGATCAATCGGAGGTACTTTGGATCGGTACCGGCATCGGGTTAAACAAGATCAATCTGGTCGCCAAACCGTTTTACAAAGCACGACATACAGCAACCGGTTCGGGTAAAAAGAATATTGTCTCGAGCATCGTGCCCGCCAAGGATCGATCCGGCCTGTGGATCGCCATGCTCGGAGAAGGCCTGCAATTTCTTCCGATGGATCCCGATGGCCACACCTATGGCCCCATGCGCCGGTTTTTTTTGCGTGCCCCAAATGGAGATAATTTTGTAAACTTCATATCCGAATTAACCATCGATGAACAAGGGAACATATGGTTGGCGACCCAAGGGGCGGGAGTCTTGAAAATCAATGAATCAGCCATTGACATGAAGGCAGAAGAAACCCCCATTGCTACGCAATATACCATGGCGGATCAGCTTCGGGATGACTATATCATGTCTCTTACCACCAGTGCATCAGGAGGAATTTGGATCGGCTATTGGGATGATGGAATAGCCTTTTATGACTCCCAACGAGATTCTTTTCTGCATTTTGACCACGATTCGGAATCGGCCGGCGACTTACTGCTTTTCCCGGTCGTCAAGCTCCTTGAATTTGAAGAGGGGCCACAGTCCTACCTATGGGCCGGAACGACGGGAGCCGGGCTTTTCAAATTTAAACATGATGCTGTAAAAGGGCGACTTCAGCTCATTGACCGGTATCGGTACGTCAAAGGTGAAACGGGCATTCTCAGTAATAATTTCATCAGCTACCTGTTGCCGGATCAAAACGGAGTACTTTGGATCGGAACGGAAAACGGTCTCAATGGATTAGCATTGGATAAAAATACCTTTACTTATTTTTTCGAAAAAGACGGTCTGAAAAACGGCAACATCCAAGCCATCCTGAAGGAGGACAACAATAGTTTGTGGGTCAGCACTCAGAATGGCATTTCCAACATCCGTTGGAATGGAGGCAACACTAAAATCCGAAACTACGATATGTACGACGGTCTTGGCGACAATTTCTTTCATGGAGCAGCGACACATCACCTCAACCACCAACAAATGATCTTCGGAGCGGGGAATGGCCTGACCTATTTCGATCCCAAAGCCATCAAAGCCGATTCTACCGCTCCCAAGGTTACAATTACCGATCTCAGACTGTTCAATAAATCGGTTCCGGTTGGCTCTAATGAACAAGGACGTACTGTTTTGGAGCAATCCATCACCAAAACGAAATCACTGCATTTAACGCACCGCGAAAATGTCGTTTCCTTTGAGTTTGTGGGCTTGCAATTCAACGAGCCCGAGAAAATCCGCTATGCCTATCAACTGGTAGGTTTTGATCAGGATTGGGTTTACACCGATGCTTCCCGCCGTATCGCCCACTATACGAACTTGCCGTACGCCACCTATCAATTTAAAGTCAAAGCCGCCAATCCCGATGGTTTCTGGAGCCCACCCACTCAATTGGCCTTGACCATCACCCCACCGTTTTGGCGCACGCCATGGGCTTATGCGCTTTATGCAATCCTTTTCTGCTTGCTACTATTAGGCGTTCGCAAAATCACCCAAATGAGAGCTGCATTCGAACACAGTCTCCAATTGGAGCGGCTGGAAAGAGAAAAGCTGGAAGAGGTCAACCGGGTCAAACTGCAATTCTTTACCAATATTTCCCATGAATTAAGAACGCCACTAACACTCATTATCAGCCCTCTGGAACAATGGATACGGGACCGATCTCTCGATCAGAAAATGAACCAGACGCTGCGCCGAATGAATCACAACGCCCACCGCTTACTCACCCTCATCAATCAGCTGTTAGAGTTTCGTAAGAACGAGGCCGGTTTGATGAAATTACAGGTGCATGAACAAGATTTTGTTTCGTTCAGCAAAGAGATCGTGTCTTCTTTTAGCCCCCTGGCAGAACAGCGAGCCATTCAATTGGATTTTCAATCTGATGTAGCGAAAATGTCGGTTTGGTTTGACCGGGACCAAATCGAAAAAGTCCTTTATAACCTCTTGTCGAATGCCTTTAAATTCACTCCGGAAAATGGAGCAATCGCAGTACAACTGCAAAAGGGGCAAACCGACATCAGGGTTTGTGTTTCCGATACGGGAAGCGGAATTGCTCCCGGCGAATTACCCTTCATCTTCGATCGATTCTACCAAGCCCAAAATGGAGAACCGGGATTGCGAACTGCAGGATCGGGCATTGGCCTGGCGCTGAGTAAGGCCATCGTAGAAAAACACAGCGGCCAAATCCGGGCTGAAAGCCAATCGAAAAAAGGCAGCACTTTTTGCTTCACACTGCCGTTGGGAAGCGAACACTTCTCCGAAGAAGAAATGGGCAGCGGCCGGTCCACGGATGAACAGATCACACCTGCCTTCTCTTCGGAAGAGCTGCCGACTGTGGTCTCCAAAAATTCGGGCGACCCACAACGACACAACACTATTTTGTTGGTCGAAGACAACGAAGATATTCGCAATTACCTGAAAGAGAGTTTACAGGTTCAATACCGAATCTCGGAAGCAGCCGATGGCAAGGAAGGCCTACAAATAGCCCTCTCCAACCCTCCGGACCTGATCATTGCCGACATTGCCATGCCTCGAATGAATGGCATTGAATTGTGCCGTCGAATCAAATCCGATATCCACACCAGCCACATTCCCGTTATATTGCTAACGGCCCGAACTTCGTTGGTCTATAAGATAGATGGCCTGGAAACCGGGGCGGATGATTACATAACTAAGCCCTTCCATCTGAGGTTACTCCAGGTCCGTATTAAAAACTTAATCGATTCGCGCCGGGAATTACAGAAGAAGTTTTCCCAAAACTTAGACCTCTCTCCTACCAGATTGGCCATCAACTCACTAGACGAAAAATTCTTAGGCCGGATCAAAAAAGTTATTGAACAGCATCTCGAAGACTCTGATTTTTCTGTGGAACAACTGGCTTCGGCCCTACATATGAGCCGCATGCAGTTGTATAGGAAACTAAAAAGTCTGACTGGGAAGGCTCCCAATCAGGTCATTCGTTCTTTTCGCTTAAAACGTGCTGCCCAATTACTGGAAAGTAAGCAGTATACGGTATCGGAAGTTACATACATGGTTGGATACAATGATTTGAAATCATTTCGCGAACAATTTAAGAAAGAGTTTGGGATGAAACCTAGCGTTTATGGTGAGGTTTTGGGGTGATTGGGGTTAGAAGTTGGGGAGTGGGATGTAGCTGTTGTCTCCCGGAACCTTTGGAAAGCGTCGTGCTTCCCAATCGCGTTTAGCACGCTCCAATTTCTCCTTTGAAGAGGATACAAAGTTCCAGTACAGATAACGGGGTTCCGGCAGGGCCTGTCCGCCGAAGATCAGCAAGCGCGTCCCTTCCTTTAGAATGATACAGCACTCGTCGTCGGTTTTGGAAATGAGCATTTGCCCGGCTTGGATTGTCGTCTCCTCCGCAACGATCTCCCCATTGGTAACGACCAAGGCAATTTCGCCGGACAACTGCCCGGCGATGTTTAATTCCTCAGCATGTTGCGCGAACACATCGAGCATGAAAAGAGGTGAGAAGACCGGTAGCGGAGCCGCTTTACCAAAACCTTTTCCAGCTACCAAGGTCATTTCCAGTCCACCGTGCTGCCATTTCGGTAAAGCCGTTTTAGGAACAAAATCGAAACGGGGCTCCATGTCCTCCATATCGACCGGCAGTGCCGTCCAGACCTGGTATCCGTGCATGGTCAGGGTATTGCCGTCGCGAAAGTGTGCGGGCGTTCTCTCGGTGTGGGTGACCCCTCTGCCGGCGGTCA
>JANQRV010000545.1 GCA_028284395.1 Saprospiraceae bacterium | reverse complement strand
GCCAAAATAGGTCTCGCCGGCAATGTAAGACTGGGCCCAAAAAGCAGCAGGCCCCAGAAATCCCCAAAAGAATACAACCCATTTCATTTTTTGCGGCTTTTTTTCTTTTTTCGTTGTACTTCTTCCAATTCTTCGATCGTTTTCAGCAAGCCCTTCAGGTCGTATCCCTTTTCTTGCGAAAAGAGAAGGGTATCCGAGTAGTCAGAATCGGTAATTTCAACAACAGAAATCGTCTTTCCCATGAATTTCTGAATATCGTCTAACAGTTCTTTTTCCTTTTCATCGCAAAAGGAAACAGCTTTTCCTCTGCGTTTCCCACGACCCGTGCGTCCGACCCTATGTACATAATTTTCGGCTTGTTCCGGCAGATCATAATTGATCACATAATCTACATCGGGAATATCGATGCCCCGAGCGGTGATATCGGTGGCAATTAAGTTGGGGACTACCCCCTGCTTAAATTGTTCGATGATTTCATTACGCGTTTTTTGGTCTTTATCGCTGTGAATCGTCAATGTCGGAATATTGACACGCTCCATTGCTTTACTGACTCTCTCTGCTCTGACTTTGGTCCGGACGAAGATCAACATCTTGCTGTCGGGATTATCAATTATCATACGTTCCAGAAAAAATCGTTTATCATCCATTTTGACGAAGGCAACCCGGTGATCGATGTTTTTTGCCACTGGGTCTTTGGGAGATATCTGAATCCGGATCGCATTCTTATGAATCAGCGAATAGGCCAGTTTCTTGATCTGGGAATTGATGGTAGCGGAGAAGAAAAGGGTCTGTCTTTTGCGAGGCAATTTTCTTGACAGGTCGTGGATATCTCCGATGAACCCCATATCGAGCATGTGATCGGCCTCATCGACGATTAGTATTTCTACACGTTGTACTTTTAGGTGCTGTTGGCTGATTAGATCAAACATTCGCCCCGGAGTAGCGATCAAGATGTCAACATCCCCATTCAAAGCAGCAATTTGAGGTGCTTGATCTACACCTCCATATATCCCGACCACATTCACGCGGGTGTGTTTTCCAATCTGCTGGAATACTTGGGTGATTTGGATGGCCAGCTCATGAGTAGGGACCATGACAATGCACTTAATTCCATCGGCCCGAAATCGATTTTTTTTACGGACGTGCAGCAGATGCAGGATAGGTATGGCAAAGGCAGCCGTTTTACCGGTTCCCGTTTGGGCTACCGCCAACACATCTTCTCCTTTCATGATATGGGGAATGCACTTGTACTGAATATCGGTAGGTCTTTTAAATCCCAGCTCTTGAATGCCCCGGTTCAATTCAGGAGCAAAATGATAGCCTTCAAATTTCATAATTGCATTTTTAAATAATCCACATACAAAGCCTCTACTTTCTCTCTGGCCCAAGGTGTTCGCCTCAGGAATTTGAGGCTGGATTTTATACTGGGGTCATTATTGAAACAGCGAATGCGAATGCGCTGGCCCAGTTCTTCCCAACCATAAAACGACACCAATTCGGTTAAGATCGCTTCTAAAGTTTTCCCGTGCAAAGGATTGTTCGGCTGCTTTTCCATAATTAGAATATGTTCTTAGTGTGGAGAGCCAACAAAGGTAGCTGAATATTCAGGCTGTACAAATTTCAATCGCTCGGTCTAAAATACTAATGCCCAAATCTATTTCTTCTTCGGTAATGGTCAGCGGCGGCGCAATCCGAAAAACGCCGCCCAAACCGGGCACTCGAACTATGTTCATACTGAGTCCTAACTCCAGGCATTTTTCTGAGATCCGGTAGCCAAGTTCTGGAGCCGGTAAACGGCGTTCCCGATCTTCAACGATTTCTACTCCCAAAAGCAAACCCCTACCTCTTACATCACCAATGCATTCGTGTTTGTCCTGCAGCGCATTGAGTTGTAGTTCAAGATAGGCTCCCATTTCCCGGGCTCGTTTAGCCAACTGTTCCTGCTCCAGGATTTGAAGCATAGCCAGGCCGACTTGTGCCGGAAGCGGATCCGAAACATGGGATGTAATGTAGATAAAGCCCTTGGCATGACAATGCCCCTCAATTTCCTTACTTGTAACGGTCGCGGCCAGAGGTAATCCCCCTCCCAACGTCTTTGAAAGGGTTAGGAAATCCGGGATAACGCCATCTCTCTCAAAAGCAAAATTAAGGCCCAGGCGGCCCATTCCGGTTTGAGCTTCGTCAAAAATTAACAACATGCCCCGCTCTTCACACAACTGCTTTAAACGTTTTAGATAGTTAGATGGCAGATCTATGATGCCGGCTGCACTGAGTACTGGTTCGGCAATTACTGCGGCAAGCGCTCCTACAGATTGCTTATCCACCAATTCTATTCCAACTTCCAAACAGGTATTGTCGCAAGTTCCAGTGCAATGCCTGATGGGGCATCGATAAGCGTAAGGAGCCGGTAGCGCCAAACTCCCCGGCATGACCGGCCCGTACCCCGTTCGCGTCGTCGAATAGGTGTGAGACTGAGCGCCTGCTGTCATGCCGTGCCAAGAACCGGTAAAACCAATCACTTCGAAACCTCCGGTTGTTAGTTTGGCCATTCGCAAAGCCACTTCATTGGATTCCGCTCCCGTGTTGACCAATATGCATTTATCGAGCCCTTCTGGTAAAAGAGTAGCTAATTGTTTGCAAAGTCGGAGCACGGCAGGTGACAGCATCGTGCTCAACAAATGAATGGAACCCTGACAAGCCCGCTGAATGGCCTTGATGATCTCAGGATGATTGTGTCCAAAAACAGAACACATCTGCCCGGAAGTAAAGTCGAGAATTGCTCGTCCGCTTTGCGTATAAATGTAAGCACCCTTTGCCGAAGCAATCACAAAAGGAGAGAAATCGCCACAGTAGCGAATTAGGTGTTCTTCGGCTTCTTTTTTCCATTCGTCTTGGTTACTAGTATTGGAATTGCTCATTTTTATTGTTTCTATCGCAGCTGTAGTAAAACTACTTTCACAATGTATGATCGGAAATTGGTAAGTTTGCCAAGACCACACCAATTTCCAGAATGTAATGACTTTTGCTGACCACGTCAACAACTTTAATAAAAATCTTCATTTTGAGGGGACCTTGCCGGAGGGCATCCGTATCATGAATCCATTTCGAGAAAACCCTTTGGCCCTGAAGACATCCTCCATCTTTTATCGCAAATACTACAATGATAACCGAAAACGCCACTTAATTCTCGGCATCAACCCTGGACGATTCGGTGCGGGGGTGACCGGGGTGCCTTTCAACGATACCAAGCGGTTGGAGAGCAAATGTGGCTTGGTAATAGAGGGATTACCACCTACTCATGAACCTTCTTCCGTATTTGTTTATGAGTTTATTGATGGCTACGGCGGACCGATTCCCTTTTACCAGGATTTTTACATTACCTCAATTTGTCCGCTGGGTTTTGTAAAAATCAAGGACAACGGTCGCGAAGTCAATTATAACTATTACGACAGTAAAGAGTTAACACAAGCCGTCCGCCCGTTTATCGAACGGACACTACACGCCCAACTGGCCTTCGGCATCCATACTGATGTCTGTTTTGTGCTGGGAACCGGAAAGAATTTCAAGTTTATGAAAAAACTAAATGAGGAATTACAAATCTTCGACCGGCTTCAACCAATGGAGCACCCCAGGTACGTTATGCAGTACAAATACAAACATAAAGACGAATATTGCAATCGTTTTGTCAGCCTACTTCAATCACGACACGTTGCCAGCTAATAAAACCTATTGATATGAAGAAGTACTTTACTTATTCACTAGTCTTGCTATCACTCTATGCCTGCAAACCGGCACCGGCAATCGATGAAGAAGTGGCCCAATGGGAAGAGCAAGCAGCCAACATTACCATCATTCGCGATGATTACGGGGTACCCCACATTTACGGCAAAACGGACGCCGACGCTGTGTTTGGCCTACTTTATGCCCAGTGCGAAGATGACTTTAATCGGGTAGAAAGAAACTACATTTGGGCCATTGGACGCCTGGCTGAGGTAGAAGGGGAAGAAGCCATCTACAGCGATCTGCGAGCAAGGTTGTTCATGACTCAAGAAGAAGCACAAGCCCATTACGAAAGTAGCCCAGAATGGCTCAAGAAACTCTGTAATGCGTTTGCCGACGGCATCAACTATTACCTGCACACGCATCCCGAAGTCAAGCCTAAGTTATTGACACGATTCGAGCCATGGATGCCAATGTATTTCAGTGAAGGCTCAATTGGCGGTGACATAGAACGGGTTTCTACCAATCGGATCCGGGCCTTTTACGAAGATCGTGCTTCCATTTCTTTCCATGACCCTGCCAATGAATTGTTGATGGAGGAGCCGAGTGGTTCTAATGGATTTGCCATATCCGGCCAATTGACGGAATCGGGCAATGCCATGCTTCTGATTAATCCACATACCTCTTTTTATTTCCGCGGGGAAGTACATGCCGTCAGCGAAGAAGGGCTTAATGCCTATGGCGCCGTCACCTGGGGACAGTTTTTTGTCTACCAGGGGTTTAATGAAAAGACCGGCTGGATGCATACTTCTACTTATACGGATGTGATTGATGAATTTGTCGAAGATATTGAAGAAAAAGACGGCAAACTCCTCTACAAATATGGCGAAGAAATGCGGCCGGTTGAAACCCTGGAAGTTACTCTGAAATACCGTGATGGAAATGAAATAAAGGAAAAGACCTTTCCGATGTATCGGACCCACCACGGCCCGATTACCCATATGGTTGAGGACAAGTGGGCAGCGACAGCCCTCATGTGGGAGCCTGTGAAAGCATTGAGTCAATCCTATACCAGAACCAAACTCAGCGGCCATGAGGAATTCCGGGAAATGATGAACATTCGAACCAATTCGTCCAACAATACGGTCTATGCAGATGCCGGGGGTAATATTGCTTACTACCACGGCAATTTTATTCCGATTCGGGATACTGAGTTCGACTACGGCAAACCAGTTGATGGCAGTAACCCCGATACTGATTGGAAGGGCCTGCATCCGGTCAATGAAGCCATTACCGTTATTAATCCACCAAATGGATGGATCCAAAATTGCAATTCAACGCCTTTTACTTCAGCTGCTGAATACAGTCCTAAAGTAGAGGATTACCCCTATTATATGTCACTCAATCGCGAAAACTTCCGGGGCATTCATGCGATCCGCCTTTTGGAACAGACCAAAGACTATACCTTGGATAAATTGATTGAAGTCGCGTATGATCCCTATTTACCAGGATTCGAAAAGTTAATCCCAGGCTTGGTCGAAGCCTATGATCGGGCCACAGACAAGGATGAAGGGCTACGGCCAGCCATCGAAGTACTCAGAAAGTGGGACTTCAAAACTTCTGTAGAATCGGTCGCCATGTCATTGGCACATTTTTACGGAACCCGTTATACGCAGGATGGCAAAGCACCGGACGGGCTCACCTACATGCAGCGCATCAATTACTTTGGAACGGATTCTCCGGATAAAGAGCGGTTGGAAATTTTCGGGAAAGCATTTGATCAGATCGAAGCAGATTTTGGCAAGTGGGACACTCCTTGGGGGGAAATCAATCGCTTCCAGCGGATTAGCGGGGACATCACACAAGACCATGATGATAGTAAACCGAGTTTACCGGTCGGCCTTGCATCTGGCCGCTGGGGTGCCTTGGCCGCATACGGTGTCCGGGGCGCCAGTGGCCGCAACGCAGGAAGAGCCAAGAAGATTTATGGAAATCGCGGAAATAGTTTCGTAGCCGTTGTTGAATTTGGAGATAAAGTCAAGGCAAAGAGCATTTTGGCCGGAGGACAGAGTGGTGATCCAGCTTCGCCTCACTTCTACGACCAGGCTCAGCCTTATGTCGATGTCCAATTCAAAGATGTGGCCTATTACCGAGAAGATGTGGAAAAGAGGGCGAAAAAGACTTATCAACCCGGTCAGTAGCATACTTACTAAATGGGAAGAGCATGAACAGGCCTTCATTACTATCGATTGGAACTAAGAAGGTTTCAAGATTCGATTGGGCAATTCAAATTCCTGCCCTAGCTCCTGCATCTTCCTTTGAAAGGCTCTACGATAATAATCTGGCATTTCCGTGCTTGCTCGAAAGTAACGTTCGTACCTTTCGAGCAGGTGCGGGTAATGCTTTCGGATCGCAGCCAAAACCAAGGTTCTGCTATCGGGCTTGGTATGACCAAATAACGTCAAGGTTGCCGGCATTACATACTTGACCTCACAAGCTTTAAAGGTCGAGAAAAGCAAATTCAAATGCTCCTTTGTGTCAGAGATAAATGGTAGCAATGGCATCAGACTGACTCCGGTGAAAAAACCTTGCTTCACGGTCTGTTTCAAAGTCTCAAGCCGTACCGAAGGTCTGGTAGCTCCAGGTTCAAAAACCTTTGATACTTCGTCAGAAAGAGTAGAAAAGGAAAAGGATACGATGGTTCCACGACCCAGTCTTTTTTGTAGGTCTTCGGGCAAAATAGCGGTTTCATCAATGATTTTCAGAAGGTCGAGGTCTCTTGCTATCCCGCTTGATTTGGTAATTACATGAACCGGAAACCGGTACTTGGCGATAACTTCAAGGGCCCTTCTCGTCAGTTGATACTTTTCCTCTATTTGAAGATAGGGATCCGTTGCTGATGACAGCACTATGATGCCATATTGCTTCTTACGAGCCCTGGAGGCCAACTGTTTTTCCAGTACCTGAACAGCATTCTTCTTAATACTCAAACTATTTTCCAGATTGGTTCCGTATTTACTGCCACGAATGTAGCAATACAAGCAATTGAAAGAGCAGCTGCTGTACATATTGACGGTATAATCATCCAAAAACCATGGGTCTCTGCGCTTGGTCTTATTCAAAACCGATTTAACTTCGATTTCCTTTGGCATGTGCATTTCTTTCTAATCCGATTCTTACTTTGGTCCTGAACCATTGACCTACTTGTACCTCGTCTTCAATCGATGCTTTGTATTTCTCGATGATGGTCGGATGAAATTTTGCAGTGGTTTTAGCAGCCCATCCAATCCCTCGTTTTATTTGATGATCCTTGTTGCTTGCCATCACTAAGAGAAGCTGAAATAGCCGGTCTACATTGCCGACATCCAAACCTCTCTTAATAGCATAGTGTCCTCCCGCTCCTAATGATCGAACGACCCATCGACTGGGATGATTCACCAGTTTCTGAAAAATGGGGAACATTACATTCGGCCTTGTCAATAAAGCATGCCCCCAAACCCGTTCGCCAATGATATCCGATACATACCATTCCTGGCCGGCAGCTATGTAAGCAGTGGCCTTTTCCGTGGAGCGATCAAAGTCATCCACCAATCGAAGCTGTAGTAGCTTCCCCAATAAGACATTGCCTCCAACAGTTTCTAAGGCAGCGATTTGATCACAAAATAAGAGGTGCTCTTCCTCAGGTAAAATTTCAAAGAGACGCAAAGCACAGAACTCCAGCAACGGAAATTTGACTTTTGCCCGTAGCAACCGATGATTTAACTCTTCTATGAAGCTGGACTTATCCCGATCGTAGCCCCACAAACAGTGGTCGAGTGCTGTGATCACCTCTCCCTTTCTGGTTATTTTCTTCATGAGATCTTTACTACTTTCCATTCTTTTCGTAAATGCTCAGCGATTGTTAATCATTTCCTTAAAAGTTCGGTGACATTCCTTTTATAAAACTGTCCAATCGGTATGGCATGCTCTTGAATCAGAATCCTATTGCCCTCGATCTGGTTGATCTTCTCTACGGATACCACAAATGACTTATGTACTCTCAAAAACTCACCGGATGGCAAGAGCGATTCGAACGAAGAAATTTTCTCATTGGTCAAGATCATTTCCTTGGTCAGGTAAACTTTCGAATAATTCCCATAGGCTTCTATATACAAGATATCCGTCGTTCTGACCTGATGGTATCTTTTATCTCCTTTCAAGAATAATCGCTCGCCGGTTGGAGTCGATCTTGTCATTGGTTCGGATATTTGGGGTTCTCCCTGTCCGACTGCTTTATTGATTGCTTTGATGAACCTCTCAAAGCTAAATGGCTTTAGCAGATAATCACAGACATTTAGTTCGTAGCCTTCGATCGCAAATTCCTTGTAAGCAGTAGTTACAATTATTTTGGGAGGATCATTCAGTGTTTTCAAAAAATCAAACCCTTTTAATTTAGGCATATTGAGATCCAGAAAAATGAGATCTACCCGATGGTTTTTCAGATACTGGAGGGCCTCAAGAGCGTTGTAACAGTTTTCCTGCAGGGTTAAAAATGGCAGTTCTGCGCAGTAATCCTCAATAATTCGGTGTGCAATGGGTTCGTCATCTACGATCAAATATCTGGTCATGATAGTTCTAATTCTAGTTGAACTTGACAAATCCCCTCTTCCCTGGAAAAGAAAAGCTGGTGTTTGTTAGGATAAATAAGCGTCAATCGCCGGCGAAGATTCTTCAGACCAATACCCTCTCCTTCGACCAAATCGGAATCGTCGAAATTGTTTTCGATGGCAAAGTTCACCCTGCCGCTACCTGCGATCAGGCTGATGTGGATGTACGCCCCCTCCGTCAAACTATCTACACCATGTTTAAAGGCATTTTCAAGAAGAATAATGAACAGTAGGGGAGTAATTAGATAGCCACTTTCCTGAATGTGATGATTGAAAACAATATCCACTTGACGATGATGTCGGATTCGATGCAACTCGATGTAATTTTTCAGATAGTCTAATTCATCCTCTAGAGGGACCTTCTCTTTTTGCCCTTCATAGAGCGAGTACCGCATCATATCGGACAATTTTAGGATAAGAACGGCTGTATTGTCCGACTTTTCGCGAGCCAGGCCGTAGAGATTGTTCAAGGTATTGAAGAAGAAGTGGGGGTTCACCTGGCTCTTGAGATGCAGGAGTTCTGCTTTTGTTTTCTCGGTTTTCAATTGGCGAATAAACCTCCATTGAGCAATGATCCAAGTGAGCACCATATGGCCCAAGAGTAATACAAATGACAATGGAGCAAGTACTTCTCCGAACTCTGAATCATCAGAAGCTAGTGACCCCACCAGAATAATGGACAGGAATCCGAGTGGGTAAAGCACCAACCGGCGATTCTTGCTGAGTCTTTTCCGCAATTTTGCAAAGGGCCATCGTTTACGGATCAAGGCGAACAGTCCAAAACCAAGCCACAGCATCAGGCATCCGGATAGAAAAACAAAAGAGTTAGAAGCATTGCTGTCATTTGCAACCCCCAAAGCAGCCAATAACAATACGGCTATTAAAAGAAAAACCCAACGGTCTTTATGACGAGATTTCACCAATGACATCCAGCAAATTATTCAAATAATTAGAAAGCGATCGTAAAAAGTGATCAACGCAATGAAAAACAATACCAAAACCGTTGTTTCACAGTCAAACCCTTTTGATCCCTGGAATTTACAGCTCCCACATTCAATGTCCCCAATTCATCAATTTAATTAGTATTCTCCTGACAATCAATATATGTTGCGGACAATACCAAAATTAGTTGTGATGAATTACAGAAATTCCAGCCTATTATCGAACGATACGATTGATTGGAAATCACTTTTCATTGTCCTGCTTTTCTTTGTCTTTATTGGTTTGACCAATATTCATTCGCAGTCGAGCTTTAATGAGATTGAATGGCGGGCCGAACAGGAAGAAGTCGTTGCCATTTTGTCCGGAGCTATGCCCATCAATGCTTCCGGACAACGGATTTTACAACGAAGTAACCGCAGCGAACGGCATATGACAGCAGATTTTCTAATGGGTCGTCTGGCTCGAATGAACCTTGACGTCGAAAGACACCAGTATCAGATGCGTACCATTCACTTCTTGGTAGACCTACTTTTCTACCCTCCGAAAGGTGCGAACATCTATACAGAAATACCCGCTACCGACCTTGACCAAAACGAATATGTCATTCTCGGAGCCCACTACGATTCAGAACCAGGAAGCCCAGGAGCAGTTGACAATGCTTGTGGTATCGCAATGTTGCTAACCATCACCAAGGAAATTGCCCAAATGTCAGTGAGAAAAAGGAACTTCATCGTTGTCTTCTTTGACCAGGAAGAAGATGATGAACTGGGCAGCAAGGCATTCATTAAATTATTGGAAAAGCAGCGCAAGAAGATACATTCCGTACACATTACGGATGTCATTGGCTGGGACGACAAAAATACCAGTGGAATCGATTTGCAATCTCCTACTCCTGAATTGGCCCACATTTATCAGCGACTTGCCCGGAAAATGGGCATTCCAACCGAGATAACGTCGGGAGCATCCTCCGACAATGCCCCTTTTCTCGCAGCGGGTTACCCTACCGTCGGCATATTTGCCGAAGAACTGACACCCCACATTCACCGTCCCACAGATACCTTAGATACGGTTCATTTCGGACATCTGCTATCGACCACTAAACTGGTCAGGGAAGTAATGGCAGAACTCGTCGGTAGGCTCTAGGCCTTTAAGTAATCATTAAAAAAAAGCATTGTTATGTTGCGACACGCAGAGATTTCTGATTGGGGATTCTACACCTTGTTGGGACTTAGCTTCTTTCCTTTTTTAATCCGCGGATTTATTTATTTGCCTTTGGGCAGCTATCTTCCCTTGGCGGTGCCTGTGATTCTTGGAATACCGATTGTCTATTTTGCAGCTAAACAATCGCGGCAACTCAGTGGTTTTGTCAAGCTTTGGGCAGCCTTTCTGCTGCTGTATGCTGCGGCCCGATTGATACTTGGGCTTGCATTGCAGTACGAGCCAGTAGCCGAAGCCTATATTGCTGATCAAATTACTTATGGCTTTACCCTAACCAACTTTGGTTACATTGCTGCCGGCCTCTACTTTTGGCGCAATGTTCAGAAAAGGATAAACCACTTTTGAAAGATATAGTCCCTGCGGATAAGCGGGGTTGAGAAAATGGGGGCGATCCTTTAGTTGAAGATACCGCTCAAATTGAGCAACACGGAGTTCACCATGGCCAATCTGCAATAACTTAGTGACCAGTATTCGGATCATTCCCTGCAAAAATCGGTCGGCCGTAAACCGAAAACGCAACCGTTCACCGGGTTTGATGATCAGGAGCTCAGCAGTTGAGATCTGACAATTGGTATGATCGTGACGATCCGGTACTTTACACAAAAATCGATAATCGCGATATTTCAACAGTAAATCCAGGGCCTCTCTAATGGGCTCGATTTGCAACCCGCGTAGTGGGTGTTGTGTGCTATGTTGGTGAAGGAATGGATCTTTAGAATGATGGAGAAAATAGTCGTAAGTTCGTTCTTCCACATCGAATTGGGCGTGAGGTCGCCCCTCCATCGGCAAAATATCCAATATGGCGATGTCATTCGGCAAGGATTTATTCAACACAAATAGTAGATCGATCCCCCAGGCTTCTCGAACATCGATGTGAAAAAAATATTGGCTGGCGTGAACCTCAGCATCCGTCCTTCCACAGCCAATGCAAGTCACTTTAGCTTTCAGAATTCGACTCAATTGCTGCTCGATTGTTTCCTGGATCGTAGGGACAGTTTGCTGTCGCTGCCACCCCCGGTAGTTCGTACCTAAATAGGCAATGTGGAAAAAAAATCTCAAAGGAAGTCCTTTTTGAAGGCTTCGAATCGGGGTTGTATTCTCAAAAAGGCCAATTGGTCGATGGTAAGGATGCGATCCTTGCCTTTGAGTCCCGACTCAATGGCCGTTTGTAGGTGTTCGAAGCCCTGATCAATATTCTCCAATAATGAAAATCCACACGCCAAATACAAATGAACTTCCGCGTCATCTGGATCAATGGCGAGGGCACTTTGTAACTCTTTGATCGACGCCGCAATTTCATATTCCTCTAGTTTTTTAATGCCCGCCGACCGAAAACGGTCTATGGCCCGAACAACTGCTTTTTCATTCTCTTCCACTTCGCGAATCTCCAAGGCACCGGATTGGTCGCCAAAAGCACAAGCAAAAGATTTCAACAAGTGACCGTTACAATAGATATTACACTCCACATCATACCGCTGGAAATCGATCAACGCCAATTCAATTTCGTATTGATCCTTTCCGTATTCAACGCGATGTACACTGATGAACTTTAAGCCAGTGCTCTTTTCAGAAACGAGATCGTTGTTGATGTAAATCCGTTCTTTCCCACTCATCGTCGATGCCCAGACTCTTACAATCACCTGCTCATCTTCATGCACGAACCAGAGTCCCTTGGTATAACTGGCGGAAGAGCGAAAGGGTAAATCTTTCATAAATTGCAAATTTCTTGACGATAAAGGATCAAATCTTGATAACGGGATATCCCGCCAATTGGTTCTCAGGCAATTCTTCTTTACTCATTCCAAATAAGAAACCACCGCCTCCGGCACCACATATCTTTAACTTAAATGCGGAATTGTCTAAACTCTGTCTCCATAAATCCGTCAATTCGTTGGGAATCATTCGTTTAAAGTACTGAAATTGAAAGATACTAACCTTATCCAACAAATGGAACAATGCATCCCAATTCTTGGCTAATGTAGCATCGATCATCTCACTGTTCAAGGGAATCAGTTCCTCTCGAATACGATTCAAGTAGGCACTTTGTTCGCATTGTTGCAGAAACCAGTTGACAAATGGTGCCGTTTCCCTCCGCATACCGGTGTCCAAAAGAAAGAATTGATGGGCCTTGGCTTCTTCCAATTGGAGAGGCGCCACCACATGGATCGATTGATCGGCTTCAATAACAATCGGTGCTTTTAAGTAACTGACCAATGGATCAGTCCCCGAACTGGAACCATGGAAGAAGGATTCCATTTTTCCAAAATACCCCCTCAATTCTGAAAGGTTCCACTTCTTTTCCAGAGGACCATACCGGTCTAAGATGGCCGCACATAAAGCCCCGGAACTTCCAGCTCCGTAACCCAGCGGAATATTCGATGCAAAAAACAATCCCTGCCGGAGATCCCGGCGCAAAGTTTTCAGGTCGATCAAAGATAGGCGGGCAAGATAATCGGCAAATCGTTCTAGATCTTGCTGTAAAGGGAGGAAATCCATACCTGGCTCCGCCCATTCCCATTTCCCATAATACAAATCAAATGGACTTGCGAGGGCCCGAGACCCCTTCATCACACTGTGTTCCCCGAAAAGTAATATTTTAGAAGGATAGGGCATGTCGATGCAAAAATTATAAAGGCGATATCCATGTATTGGATATCGCCTCCTTTTTTGTCATTTTACGATACAGGGCAGCTTGTTCCTACTCATCATTTCCGCCACCGTCTTGCAGCTGTTCTTTCAATTGAGAGAAAACATCCAGGTCTCCAAGAGTGGATTTTTCAATACTGGATTGCTGCTTCTTGATCGCACGCTGTGTTCCTTGACGTTCACTATCGCGCTCTTTCCGTACTTTCTCATCCGCTTCGCGGCGAATATCCTCTAGGTAACGCATGTGTGAAACAAGAATTCGTTTGTCATCGCGGTTGAATTCGATCACCTTGACCGTTAGGGTCTCCTCGACTTCTGCAAGCGTACCGTCTTCTTTCTTCACGTGTTTGATCGGCGCAAAAGCTTCAAGGCCATAAGGTAGCTGAGCAATAGCTCCGCGATCGTCTCGGCGCAAAATGGTTGCCTCGTGATAAGATCCGACGGGGAAAACCGTCTCGAACGTATCCCATGGATTTTCTTCCAACTGCTTGTGTCCAAGCGAAAGCTTCCGATTGTCCTGATCAATTTCCAGGATAACGATGTCAATCGTCTCACCCACTTTGGTAAATTCGGATGGATGTGAGTAGCGCTTGGTCCAGGACAGATCTGAGATATGGACCATACCGCCAATACCTTCCTCCAATTCTACAAAAACGCCATAAGGTGTGAGGTTTTTGACCTCTCCAGAGTGGCGACTGTCGGTCGGGAATCTTTCTGCGATATCGCTCCAAGGGTCTTTAGCCAACTGTTTCAGACTAAGAGACATCTTGCGCTCATCCCGATCGATGGTAACTACCTTCGCTTCGTACTCTTGTCCTAACTTGAAGAAATCTCTTGCATTGACCGGTTGATTACTCCAAGTAACTTCAGAAACGTGGATCAAACCTTCTACACCGGGATTAATTTCGAGGAATGCACCGTAGTCTTCAATATTAACAATTTTACCTTTGACCACAGAAGTTTCTTTGATCTCTGCGTCCAATACTTCCCAAGGATGTGGTTGTAGCTGTTTGAGACCAAGTGAAATCCGTTTCTTATTCTCATCAAAATCGAGTACGACCACGTTGATCTTCTGGTTAAGTGCCAGTACTTCGCTTGGGTGACTGATTCGGCCCCAGGAAATGTCCGTAATGTATAATAGACCATCGACACCACCTAGGTCCAGGAATGCACCAAAGTCGGTGATGTTCTTGACCAGACCTTCGAGTACTTGCCCCTTTTCCAGACCGGCAATAATCGCTTCGCGTTGCTCGGCAAGGTCGCTTTCGATCAGTGCTTTATGAGAGACAACAGCATTCTTGATGGTTTCGTTAATCTTAACCACTTTGAATTCCATCGTCTTACCAACGTATGAATCGTAATCAATGATTGGCTTGATATCGATTTGAGATCCAGGAAGGAATGTCTCCAAACCACTGGCATCAACGATTAAACCACCTTTGGTTTTACTGATAACGGTACCCTTAATGACCGTTCCATTCTCGTAAGAATCCTTGATGCGTTCCCAAGCTCTAAGCAATTTTGCCTTTCTTCTTGACAAGACCAATTGTCCTCTTACGTCTTCCTGTTGTTCGACATAGACTTCAATGGAGTCTCCCGGCTTTAAATCCGGTAGATCTCTGAACTCTGACAATGGCAATAAACCATCGGATTTGTAATTTAAATCCAGTACAACATCTCCATCATTGATGGCACGAACCAATCCACTGACTATCTCGTTTTCGGTAACGGAAGTCAATGTCGCTTCGTATTGCTCGTAATACTGTTTCGTTTCTTCTTCCGAGTAAGCGGCGCTGGACTTATTTCCCACTTCCCAGTCAAATTCATCGTGCGGTGTGCCGGCGTGAACGGATTCTTCGGCAAGGATTTCTTCCAGATCACCTTCTTCATCGGTAGCCTCTGCAGCTTCAGCAGCTACTTCTTCCTCGACAATTCTCTTTCGGATCACCTTGACTGATTTTTCCGCCTTTTCTTCTGCTTCGATTTCTTCAATCGATCCCTCGGCATCATTGGCAACTTTCTCAGTTGCTTTGTTTGCTTCAGCGACAACCTCCGCAATTTCTTCAGTAGCTTCCGCTACCGTTTCCTCTGCCTCGGCAACAACTTCAGCAACCTCCTCCGTTGCTTCTGCTACGGCTTCTTCCGCTTCGGCAACAACTTCTTCTGCTGTTTCCTCAACAGTTTCCTTTACTTCCGCAACTTCTTCTGTCACTTCTTCGACCACTTCCTCAACGGTTTCTTCCGCTTCGGCAGCCGGTTGAACTTCTTCGGGCGTTTCTTGCGCCTCTTCCTGATTTGGATTTTTTTCTTCTGATAGCATTGAAAGAATGCTTTTTGGTTAAAAAATAGATTTTATACGGCCCGCAAAGGTACGATATTTATGCGGTAATAAAAAACCTTATAAAATTTGTAAATTTAGCCTCCGGTGATTTATCCAAACCTTAAGTTACAGAATGAACTCATTTAAACTTTTCAGCTGCTTGGAGGGAAGCAATCTCTAAGATGGTCACGTTCCGCTTCAAACGCTACTATCTGTATTTTAGTTACTGAAATGCCGAAGCAGTTATCCAATTAACGGTAGCTACCATAACAACAGCAGCGGAGATCATAGTAAAAGAGAAGTTTAAATAGATTAAATGATAAACCATGACAGAACAAAGACCTTGGTTAACCAATTATCCCAGCGGTGTTCCAGCGAACATCAACCCCGACGAATACAGCAACTTGATGGCGATGCTGGAAGAAGCTTTTGAAAAATATAAATCCAAGCCCGCGTTTATCAATTATGGTAAAACCCTTACCTACGGCCAGATTGATAAGTTATCCCGGCAATTCGGGGCTTATTTGCAATCGCGAGGATTAGAAAGCGGAGATAAGGTCGCATTGATGATGCCCAACCTCCTTCAATATCCAATTGCACTCTTTGGAGCATTGCGAGCAGGCCTAGTCGTTGTGAACACCAACCCATTGTATACACCCCGGGAAATGCAACATCAGTTTGCGGATTCTGAAGCCAAGGCCATTGTCATTGTTGAAAATTTTGCGGCTAACCTTGAACAAATACTTCCCAAGACCAATATTAAGATTGTAATCACAACCAGTATCGGCGAACTGTTGGGGAGCATGAAAGGGGCCATGATTAATTTTATGGTTCGAAATGTCAGGAGATTGGTGCCCAAATATAACATCCCGAATACCGTTGGTTTTTCAGAGGCACTGAAACAAGGGAAAAAGTTCAAGCTCCAGCAACACGAACCCAGTCCCAGTGATGTAATCATCCTACAGTACACCGGGGGAACGACCGGAGTGTCCAAAGGGGCTATGTTAACCAACCGAAACCTGGTAGCCAATATGCTGCAAATTAGAGCAACCATGGCCCCTTCACTCAAACCGGGAGAGGAGGTAGCACTCTGTGCTTTACCTCTTTATCATATTTTCGCATTTACAGTCAACTGTCTCGCCATTATGAATTATGGCGGTCAAAACATATTGGTTACGAACGCTCGTGATATCAACGGCTTGGTAAAGACCATCAAATCCTATCCCATCTCTCTCATCACAGGGATCAATACCCTATTCAATGCTTTGTTGAACCATAAAGACTTTCCGTCGATTGACTTCAGTTCACTAAAAATTACCGTCGGCGGAGGCATGGCAGTTCAAAGAGCGGTAGCCGAAAAATGGGAAGAAGTCACGGGTTGTTTCCTAGCAGAAGGATACGGAATGACCGAAGCCTCGCCGGTCGTCACCGCCAATCCATCGGATGGAACCGGAAAAATCGGAACCATAGGGATTCCTGTTCCTTCGACCGATATTCGCATTGTTGACGAACAAGATCATGTGGTCCCCCCCGGAGAGGCTGGAGAGATTCATGTTAAAGGGCCACAAGTCATGAAAGGGTACTACAACCGGCCGGAAGCAACCGCCAAGACCATTACTGACGGCTGGCTTAGAACCGGAGACATTGGAAAAATGAATGAAGATGGTTTTTTCCAGATCGTCGATCGCAAAAAAGATATGATTCTGGTTTCGGGATTCAACGTTTTTCCCAATGAAGTAGAGGATGTTATTGCCGCTCATCCTAAAGTCTTGGAAGTGGCAGCGATCGGTGTACCTAACGAAAAATCAGGAGAAGTCGTTAAGGTTTTCATCGTTAAAAAGGACAAAAGCCTTAAGGAGAAGGAACTCATTCAATACTGCCGAGAAAACATGACGGGCTATAAAGTACCTAAGGAAGTGGAGTTTCGAAAGGAATTACCCAAGACCAATGTTGGAAAGATTCTTCGAAGGGCTTTGCGCGAGGGCGCCTGAGTTCGATGTGTTTAGTTTGTGAAATTACGGGCAACGTTTAAAAACTACGCACAGTAAAGCAATCGATCAATGACTTGAGAATAATGAAAAGGGGCTCTCGGCTTTCTTTCAGGACCAGCTCCGTATCTTCGGCATCAGCATCGATCAAAGAGTCTTCCGCAAATGCCAGCAGGTCCTCCTGGGGATAACCTTCAAAAAACACATCCAGCCGATCGCGAAAACGTTTGGCTTTTACACCTTCCATCATCGACCAGTTCTTTTCTTCTGCCGATTCGAGAGCTTCTGCGCCAACTGGCTCAACGGATCTGCATTTACGCACTGACTGATAGACTACCATGACCAGAAACAACAAATATTCTCTTTCTTTTTGTGAAAAAACTTCAAAAGATTCCGAAAACAAATATGCCAGAACAATGGGTTGCTCTTTCTTTAGGGCTGCCAGGGCCTCATCATATCCCTTTTCCTCCGCCCCGACTTCTTCTGACACTTGATCGATGATATGCTCGGGCACCATCATCAGACTTGGTGCTTCATTAGATTTGCTCAATTTTTCAGAATTTTAAATTCTATGCGCTGATTTCTTCTCCGACCTTCCAAAGTCTCGTTAGAAGCCAATGGCTTCTTCTTCCCATAACCAACTGCAGTGAGTTGTTGTTCAGTCACCCCTTTTTCCTTTAAATAGTGGACCACAACCTGGGCTCTTTTATCTGAAAGCTCCTGCGCAAATGCATGGCTCACCCAACCATTGGTATGAGACGATATCTCTACCTCTAGCGATGAATTCTTTTTCAGAAAAGTTGCCAAACGATCCAATTCGCTATAAGATTTTGGTTTTAGTACAGCTGAGTTGGGACTAAAGGAAACATTCGACAATCGGATAACTTGTCCCTCATCTGTGGGCAAAAGCCGAAGATCCTGTTGCAATACTTCGAAAGTAGCGGACTCGCCATCAGCCGGTTGGAAAGAAAAGGACAGCGGGATCAAACCTTCTACATCTGTTCCGGCGCTTTTTTCTTCCGCAATTTGCTTTTCCACTTTGCTGTCCAGCTCTCTTTGCCACTTATCTTCTTCTGTTTTTTTAGATATAAAAGCCATTTGTTTTTTCAGTGAAGAACGGACCTCGCTTTCCAGTGCCATTGCAAGGTCTCCTTTAACTTGTTCTTCCAAAGTTTCCTTCAACTCTTTTTTCAGCGCCACTTGCCAATCTGCCATTTCAAGGGTTTCGGGTTGCGGCTCTGCTTCTACAAATCCCGTACCACCGATGACTCCGAAGCTCTGCTTGATCTGTTCGCGCAAATTCTCTTCGTTGGATTCCAATAATGCCAATGTTTGTGCATCCAGTTCACCGGCCAACTCTTCTTTGACCTCTCCGTATAGTTTGAGTTTTAATTCGCGTTCAACAATCGGCGTCAATTCGTACTTCAACTCCGACTCTATTTGCGAACGAAAGTCTTCAAATCCTACTGCCTCCCCCCATAAGTATTCTTCATCATCGTCGTCTTCAACTACTTTGTAGTATTCGAAGAACTTACTCTTTAATTCGGCCAACTCTTTTGCTTTCGCCTCCTTTTCCTCAGTGGAAGGTTGTCCGGCTGGGATCGTATCGGGCAAGCTGTAAACCAAACCGGGGAGGTCATTAGCCAGGTTCAGCTGAAATCGATCAAACTGTTCGGCGTATTTCATTAACTCCAATTTGTAAAGGAGTTTGTGCTCTTTGACTTCTTCCTGCAACGTATGCAAATGAACTTGGATCATTTCGATTTCGGCTTCTCGTTGGAAATAACCGACCTGCTCATCCTGTATAGAACCCAACAAATTAAACTCATCTTTATCCAATTCGTCCAGGGAGGTAAATTCATTCTCTATTTGCGGGTAATAGCCGTCTACCTCTTCAAAGAAATTGAGTGGATTGCTTTGTGTAATCACACCAATGTACTCGCCACTATTGGAAGTCAGTAATTCATCCAACAGAGGATTGTAAGTAGCCTGTTCTAAGGCAGATAAAACCCCCTGTGAAAGTTCAACAATCTTACCTTCGACCACCTGTACAGGATTGGATTGCAGGGTTTCCGGTAAATTAGCTTGGTAGATGCTCCGAGCACCATCTTTATCATAGGATGAAAAGTAAGCTACTTGTCCTCTCGCCGGAATAGTCAGATACATATCATCACTCTTCGAATTGATCTGATCTCCCATGTTGATCGGCGCCGACCAATTGGTCCAACTATCGTCCAATCTGCGGCTTACAAAGAGATCCTGCTTACCGAAACCCTTATGACCATTACTTGAAAAATAAAGTGTAGTTTCATCAGGTGCCAGAAAGACGCTGAGTTCATCTTTTCTCGAATTGATCTGTTTTCCGAGATTCATTGGTTTAGACCACGAATTTCGTCCTTCTCTGAATGCGACATACAGGTCAAAACCTCCAACCTGTTTACCATCCTTTAGAGACAATAAAAGCACTTCTCCGCTGGTACTGACCATCGAAGAAGACCAGGATTTGATTTGAAAAGCCGAATCCACCATCATCATTTCAGGTTCGGACCAGCTCCTGCCTTGCTTGGTTCTGGCGTATAGCCGCTGACCTTCATCTCCTTCACCAAAGGTCATGACGTAAAATGTATTGCCGGATGGTCGCATGCCCACCAGATAGTCCGCTGCCGAACAATTGATTGAAGAGCTAGCATTTACTGCTTTAGACCATTGATTGGTTTCATTTTTGTAAGAGATCCAGATATCTTCATTGTCCTCGGTCCCAAAGTTCATCGGGTGGCCTTTGCGCGAAAATAGCAGGGTATGATTGTCGAGAGAAATGTATGGAAAGTAATTTTGGCAATCGGAGTTAACGGCCCCATCCAGCTGTTTTCTCGTAAAGTCCATTTCGTTGACAATGCCTACATCCCAACGATAGGCCTGTCCTGAAAGCATACAAGAAATGAAGAGGATGGAGGAACAAAGTAGCATACATTTTCTCATAAGATATCCGGTTGAAAATGACTTTGTTCATGGGACAGCTATTATTCTTAAATAAACGTCGTCATACCAGGCAAAGTTGCATCAGCGCCGCTTCTATACTAGACATCAAAAGTCAATTCGACTTCCTCGGTGGTCGGATGCGCCTGGCAAGTCAAAATATAGCCCTCTTCAATTTCATCATCATCCAGGGCGTAACAGGCGTCCATCTTGACACTACCTTTACGAATCTTCGCCATACAGGTGGAACAGGCTCCGGAAGTGCAAGAATAGGGAGGATCGTATTTTGCGTCCAGAAGAGCGTTTAAGATGGTCTTGTTGGCCGGTACATTCACCTCTATTTCCCGTCCGTCAAGTTCTACTTTAATCAAAGCTCCATCCTTACCTTTTCCGGTTGGTTTGGATTCATTGGCCGAAACAAATCGCTCGATATGAATTTTCTTCTCAGAAGCCCCGGTACGTAAGATTGCAGATTTAACAAGGTCAATCATATCTCCGGGTCCGCAGATAAAATATTCAATTTCTTTATATGGAGCAGGGTTATCCTTCAGGTACTTTTCGACAACCAGGTTATTGATCCGACCGATTTTCCCTTCCCAGGAAGTTTTCCCTTTCTTGAATATTCCCGTCAGCCCTTTTTGCTTTTCCCGCTTTGGTTTACTGAGAATGTGTTCGATGTGAAATTGTCCCGAATAACGCGAAGCCAGCTCTTTCAATCCGTCTGAAAAGATAATGGATTCCTCGGTTCGATTGCCGTACAAGAGAAAGACCGAACTCTGCGGCTCTTGTTCCAGAATGGTTTTGATAATGGAATACAGCGGTGTAATACCGCTACCCGCTCCAAAAAAATAATAAGTTTTCCTGTGGTCGGGATCCAATTCAGTGAAAAATCTACCGTCCGGCGGCATTACTTCGATCTTATCACCAGTGTTCAGTCGATCCAAAATATGATTGGAAACCAGTCCTTTAGGAACTCGTTTGACGGTCACTGCTAGTTCTTTTTCCAATGGGCTACTACACATAGAATAGGACCGCCTTTCCTCTTTTCCGTTGATCTCAAATTTGAGGGTAAGATACTGTCCTTGTTTGTATTTGAAAGCTTCCGCCAAATCTTCTGGAATGGTCAGAAAAATTGTGGAGGCATCTTCCGTCTCTTGTTTGATCTCTGCTATATCTAGGGAATAAAAATTACGGTCCATCCTATAAGTGGTTTTGCATTAATCTGTACAGTGAAACACTCGTATTGCCGAATGTGTTCAATGGATGCAAATGTAGAAAAATTCCGGTTTAAATCCCGGGGATATCGGCTACAGAAACCCTAATCACAAGGGCAATTCCAAAAATAATCAGCGCAATACCCGTGATCCTTCGAATCCAGAGGACGTGCTTTGGTTGCAATTTCTTTCGAATCGACTTCGCCAAAATGATCTTGGCAAGATCCGTAAAAATAATCGTCGAAATGATGCCCGAAAAGAAAAGAAAAGCTTGTACTGGTTCCAATTGCCCTTTCACCAGGAAGGTAGTACTGATTCCAATCCAGAAGAAAACAGTAAACGGGTTAACAGAATTCACCAATACACCTTTGGAAAAAAGCGAAAAGATGGAAGAAGTTCTGGACGGAGTTTGTTTGAATGATTTTAGATCCGGCTTAGATAGCAAAGACCCCAAGCCAAAAGAAAAAAGTATCACACCGCCGATCCAGCCCAGCCACAACGAAAAATTTTGCCATTCCGTAATTCTAATGATGTAAGAAAGTCCCCAGTAAATCCCGGCCACGAATAAGATATCACTGATCCAAATGCCAAAACCAACAATGGTGCCCGCCCTAAAGCCTTCCTCGACACTGGTCTGCACCAAGGTAAAAAATATGGGGCCAAGCAAAAAGCACAATATCAATCCGATCTTTAATCCTTCCCAAAAAAAGCTCATAACATTTCTGGTTAAAGTATCTTCTTTTCCAAATTTCACGCCAAAACCCAAACATCGCTCCAACATCAAATTATCAAATCGCCAAAGACCATGAAAAGTTTAACCAATTGCAATTTTGACACAAAGTATCATTTTTTAAGATAAAATAGTCGCCACCAGTTTTCTGCTACTGGCATGATCCCGGAATTCGCAAAGATAGATTCCCTGCCAAGTACCTAGGTTCAAAGTATGACCAGTGATTGGAATCTGTACCGAAGCTCCAACTAAGGTCGACTTAATATGGGATGGCATATCATCTGGTCCCTCCATCGTATGGGTCAAAAAAGGTAGATTCTCCGGAACCAGTCGATTGAATATTTGTTCGAAGTCTACTCGAACCGATGGATCGGCATTTTCATTAATGGTAAGACCAGCAGAAGTGTGTTTGATAAACAATTGCAAGAGCCCCTTTGTGGGCAGTTCGGGTAACTTAGCGATAACATGGCGGGTAATCAAGTGATACCCTCTTGGATAGGGTGGAAGCGAAAATTCGAGCTGCTCAACCGGCATGGAATCTGAGGTTTAGAAGAATAAATAACAGAAACTATCCGGGCAAAAATAGGACTCGATCCTTAGAATTACAACACCAATTACTATATAGAAAACTCCAGGCCGAGAGGCCCTAAGATCTATTGTCCGTAATCAGGACATCTCAAATTGCCAAAGTAATAGACCAAACCAACACCTAAAAACACGTAGGAATCATTATTGCTGCGATTGCCACGCTGCCGACCGGCCACGCCGATGGGGTCTTCGATACCGGCAACGGAGATCGATCGGTCAGATAGCGCCACCGCAACGTCTCCTCGTAACTTTTGCAAGTCGCTCACATCGGGATAAACGGTACTCACATCGTCCAGGTAATCCGTAAATAGGTAACGACCTCCCAATTCAAAATTCATGCTCCACACTTCGCTCAGATCAAATTTAAAGCCGATGCCATAAGCCATTCCACCCTGTACCGTGAAGTATTCTTCGCCTTTAAACTGGCCTTCAGTTCCCAAAGGTCTCAACTCTACCCATTCGTCCAAATATTCTGCCTTAGGATTAAAGGAAAATACCGTAAAGCCAGCAAATAGGTATGGTGTATAGAAATCATCGTTACTTCCATGGATGTATGGCAAAAAGTTAAATTCAAAATGGGGAGAGATTTCAAATACACTGGATCGGAAACTCAAATTCCTAGCTCGCTCATATGGATTCGAGGAGCGTGCATCATCAGCCCGGACAATGCCGTAATTAGCGGTGAGCTTTATCGATGTTCGAGCATTGAAATTATAGCGAAAAATTGCTCCTCCTGCCGGTCCCGGTAACCCCAGATCAAAGTTCGTATTAAGATCTCCAAAATATACGGTCGTTCCGGCCCAGCCACCTACTTCCCAGCCTCGCTGAGCGGCAGCATCAAACCCGCAAATAACAATAAATACGGCCAGAATACACCCTTTCATCCCAATGCTAAAAAATTGCCTGTTCATGGATTGTCTAACTATAAAATGTGCAAAAAACTTTACTTATTCACTGAGAGGAAATAGCGTCAACTACGCCATCCCTAATAAGCAAACGATTTTTGGCTTTGGCTATTGTACGAAATCTACAATCCAGCTCTGGCAGATACTTCAAGCATTCGATCAATGGAAGCAACGCCTTGTTCGATGACCCATTCCGGCAGAATGATCTCCGGCAATTCGTATTTCATACATGTGTATAGTTTTTCCAATGTGTTCCGCTTCATGTGCGGACATTCATTACAAGCACAATTATCTTCGCTATTGGGAGGAGCCGGAATAAAGGTCTTATCTGGAGAGGTTTTCTGCATTTGGTGAATGATACCCACCTCAGTAGCGACGATGAATTTTTCAGCGGGATTCTCCTTTGTATAACGCAATAACCCACTGGTGGAACCGATGTAATCCGCTTTCTCCAAAATGTGCGCTTCACACTCGGGATGCGCAATGAACTTGGCATCGGGATGCCGCACCATCAATTTTGTAATCTTTTCGTTCGAAAAGATTTCGTGGACCATGCAGGCGCCATTCCAAAGCACCATATCCCTACCCGTCTTTTTGACCAGATATCGGCCCAAATTAACATCGGGCGCGAAAATAATTTCCTTATCTTCCGGAATACTCTCAATGATGTGAACAGCATTTGTGGAAGTACAACAAATATCGGTCAGCGTTTTTAACTCCGCAGTACAATTGATGTAACTCACGACTACGTGATCGGGGTATTTCTCTTTAAATTTCCGGAATAATTCCGGAGGACAAGAATCAGCCAAAGAACACCCAGCCTTGAGATCGGGTAGCAAGACCTTCTTCTCAGGCGACAACATTTTAGCGGTCTCTGCCATAAAATGCACCCCTGCAAATACAATGATATCAGCATCGGTTTCCGCTGCCTTCTGAGACAACCCCAAACTATCTCCTATATAATCTGCAATATCTTGAATTTCCGCCTCCTGATAGTAGTGTGCCAAGATAATGGCGTTCTTTTCTTTCTTTAATTTCTCAATTTCTTCAAAATAGTCGAGGGTGGGATCCAAATCTAGATCCAAGTATCCTTTGCTGATGAGCTTCTCTTTTGCATAAGCTAAACCTTCCATAATTGTTCTGTTGTTGAATTACCTAATATGTAATAGCATTTGAGCTATAAACGTTCAAACAAACAACTTAGTTTAAAATCAAAACTAAGTATTTTTACCTTTTGACGCAAAAAAAAATTTTGGTCACAAAAGTGCCATGCTTTTCGTCAGGATTGCCGGTTTCCTGTGAAGCAGATGTAAATGAAAATTTAGTCAGCGGTAACTTCCAAATGTTGCTCAGAAATCTCCAATCAGAAAAATAGCGGGCCTTTTATGTAGGTTAGGTATTTTTTGCTTCCTCCACTGGGCAATGGTCTTAGTTACGATGTATTGACTTGGCTTGGTCAGGTCGGCAGCCACACAGAAACGAGTACTCCCTGAAAGCACATTCAGAACTTGTTCAATTAGGGATTGATTGCGATATGGGGTTTCGATGAAGATCTGAGTCTGCCGATGTCGTTTCGACTGTTGTTCCATGGCTCGGAGCTGTTTGGCCAGTTCCGGCTTTTTAGGTGAGAGATAACCGTGAAAACAAAAGTTTTGTCCATTCAGCCCCGATCCCATTAAAGCTAATAGAATGGAGGAAGGTCCTACTAAAGGTTCAATTCTGGCTCCCAGGTTATGGGCTGCATCGACGACCAATGTACCTGGGTCCGCAACTCCAGGACAACCGGCCTCGGACATCAGTCCCATGTCTTTTCCCTCCCGAAGCGGACGGAGCATGTCTTCAATACCTGATTCGGGAGTATGTTTATCCAACTCAAAAACGGTAAGATCTGAAATGGGGCGTTGAGGTTCCGTCCGTTTAATAAATCTACGAGCAGTCTTGGCCCTTTCCGCAATAAAGAAATCCAATTGGTGGATTCTTTGTATAACGTAAGTTGGAATTGTGTGCAGGGCCTCTTCTCCTAGTGGTACCGGAATCAAATACAGCTTTCCTTTTTCCATAGTCTTTTGACGGTTACTAAAGATGGTAGTACAAGTTTAGCAAACTTTCATGGAGATCGGGAATCAAAAACATTATTACCTATATTTGATGACTAAAGCGTTGAATACGACAGATGAGCAGTACTTATACTATAAAGTTGCCACAGTTCGAAGGTCCGTTTGACCTGCTTCTGTTCTTTATTGAAAGGGATGAGTTGGACATTTATGATATTCCGATTTCCACCATTACCGAAGATTTTCTGGAATACATCCGGCAAATGGACCAAATGAACATTGATCTTGCCAGTGAATTTATCCTGGTAGCGGCTACCCTATGTCGGATCAAGGCCAAACTATTGCTGCCACGCAAACAATTGGATGAAGAAGGAAATGAAATCGATCCGAGAGAAGAACTGGTGCAACGCCTGCTGGAATACAAGCGATTCAAAAGTATTCTAGAAGAGATGCGGCAACTGGAGGAACAACGCTCCCAACGATTTTCGAGGGGAAATATCAGCAAGGAGTTGAAGAAGATTGCTTCCAAAGCGCTTGCGGATGAGGAGTTGGAATCTCTTTCTCTTTACAAATTGCTAAAAGCCTTCGAACGGCTGATGGCAGAAAAAAACACCGCGCCGGTCGCAGTGCATCGAGTGTATCAATTTAACTATACGATCGAGGAACAGCAGCAATCGATCATGAAAAGCATCGCAAAATTCAAGAAGGCCAACTTCAAGAAAGTATTCGGTGCTTGCGAAAACCGAATTCACGCCATCGTTACCTTTCTGGCGCTGTTGGAACTACTCAATATGCAAAAGGTCAAAATCTTGGCCGGAATGGGAGCAAATAATTTTTATCTGGAAGCTTTTTAAAAAAGTACCGGTGTTATATCAGGCGATATAACACCGGCCATAAAGCGACTTTAGATTACAGGAAAGATGTTACTAAGATGATTTTTGTCTCTTAGTATCGGTAACAAATGTCCGATTGTAAATTAAACTGTAAATTAAGTCAAGGTTAATTCCACTTTAAATTCCGAGTATCAACTTAACTGTTTTCACGATTCCCTCATCTTCTGAAAGTTCGAATTCTGGTAACCCTGGCAGGTCTTCCTTAGCGGTTCGGCCCTGTGCCATTTCCAGCAATTTTTTTCTTTCAACTTGTGAAAAAGAAGCAAAAGTGCGTCGAAGCAAAGGAAGCACTTGATAGAATTTAGGAAGGGTCAAGCTACCGACCCACTCATCGATGATGGACCATAGTTCTCTATTGTGAATCAATAAAAGACCACTCCCGCTTAGAAACCCTTCTAACCAGGAAGCCTTGGTGGCATCCGTACGAGCGGGCGATAAAGCCAGGCTGATTCCCTGTGCAGCCCCTTCCAAAGCCAGGTACCGGCGATCAAATAGCAGGCGAGTAACAAATCCGCGAATCAATGGATGAATCGCCTCATTTTGATGCATCGACTGCAAAGTGGACATCCAGTTTTCAAAATGCACAGGTTTCTGAAGAATCGTCATAGCTTGATGGATCGAAGCCATTTGCTCGAATCGGGTTTGGGCCAACTCCTCATCTAATTGCACACAGGCATTCGTTAGTCCGATACAAATTCTAGGGATGATTTTGTCGAGGATATTTTCGACTGCGTCGGCATCCGTTTTGCGGGTATTGCCGTAGCGGATAATATTAACAAATTGTGGAACAGCTGCCATAAGACGAGCAATGTCATTGGTCAGTGCCGCTAGGTCCTGAAGCTTTAACAGTAGGGCTGGCACAGCCTCCGGCAATTCTGCCTTTAAAACATCGTCGGTAAGGGCAGTAACCACAGCCAGATCACCCGATTCTCGGGCTTTGTGGATACTATAGGTCTTTGCGGCTTCACGGATGGAGTTGCCCCACATACCACCAGCAATTAGTCTGATCTCGTAATCAGTACGCTTTCGCAGGGTCCAATGTTCGCTAAAACTACCCGTCTTGAATTGGGAACCTTTTCGCAATGTTCCCCACGGAATTTCCAGGATCAGCAAACGGCGGATCAGATGACTGGCGGCTAAATTGCTGGGTTTACGCAAGTCTAAATCCTTTTGAATGGTGGTACTGGATTGCCATTCCTTGGTTAGACGAGCAGATCTCACTTGTTTTTCCAGATCCTTGATCAATGGGATTTGCGGCACATCATCGCCAACTCTGCCTACGTTTTCTCCTATGACCAGTTTTTGCTGAATGAGGGTCATTAGCATTTCATCTCCTTTACAAAATACGGCAATGGCCGCCTCTTGCATCTCCCCGATTCCCGGAATTTCCCGATCCCGTAGTGCCGCTAAGGACTCAGAAAGCCGAACAGCCTCCAAGACGTGCGCGGGAGAAACATCCAGGTCTTCTTCACGTAGTAAGTGCGCAGCCTTCGTCATCCAGCGAATAACAACCTCTTTACGATTGCCAAATAATAACTCGTACCACGCCGGGGAAATAACGCCGGCACCATAACCGTTGCTGGTAGCCAGACGGTCAAAACTCCAAGGCACCCACGACGCACTGGTCTTCACTTTCTTTAGCCCGCGCAATCTGGCATTGTCCGTTTTCGCGGTAAAAGTTTGCCAATTGTGCAATACGGGAGCGTGCCAGGCGCCACAAACGACCACAATATCTCGATATCCGTCTTTTATGGCTTTCCGGATGGTCTTGCGCATGTATGCTTCTCGGATGAGCGTTTCTTCGGTCTCCTGACGCCCAATGCCGTTTCGAAGGGTGGTGACGAGCTCGAGGACGGTATCAAAAATGTTCCCTTCGTGTTCGGGTTGTTCAAAATGCAGCTCCCACCATCTCTCTCCATCCGGATAGCCCCCCAGTGAAGCCATGTACCCCAATGGATCCAACGTTATTTTTTGTTGGTCGGAGGACCTCTTTTTGAATGCCAGGTGAGGTTGTTGTTCTCGTTCTCTTCTACGAGCAATGTGTATACCGACGGGAAGGTCCATCGGTACTAGAGGAATGCTGTTTTCAAGAGCATACCGGCAGGCTTGCCACTCCGGAGAAAAGCGGGCAAACGGATAGTAAGAGGCGTCCTGCAGCTCCTTTGGATCGTATAACAACAGAGCCACAGGAGGCGTCAACTGATTGCCTTTCATAAACTGCAAGGCTGTAGCCGCATCGGCGGGCATTTCTACCAAGATACAATCCGGTTCAATTGCTCGGATTGCCTTTTGCAAACTTTTTGCGGAACCAGGACCATGGTGCCTGATCCCCAGCACATGCAACATATTCTTAGATCGTTCATTTCAGTTTAACCCGGAGCAAATACATATCAGCAGTGATGTACAGGGCCGAACCTTCTGTGTCAAAAGCACAATTAGCGGTAGCTTCTCCCGTCTTAATGGTTCCGAGGTGCGCTCCTTCTCCATTGAAAATCCACACACCTCCGGGGCCAGTTGCGAAGAGATTACCCTGGGCATCTACCTTCATCCCATCGGGCAGGCCTTTTTCCTTTCCGACCAAAGATGTCGCATCATGCAACACTTTGCTCTGAAAGATCTCTCCATCATCGTTCAATGAAAACTCCATCCAAATGGCGCGCTCGGGATCGGAGTTGGCTACATAAAGCTTCTTTTCATCCGGAGAAAATGCAATGCCATTCGGACGGCTCATCTCCTTCGTCAACAGTACAAGATCCCGGTCGCTGGTCAGCTTATAAACCCCTTGAAAATCCAGTTCCTTCGCTGGATCTTCCATGCGTTTCACTAAACCATAGGGAGGATCTGTAAAGTACAAGTCATTATTGCTGCTAAAAACCGCATCATTAGGACTGTTGAAACGCTTTCCCTCGTACTTGTCAACCAAAGTCGTAAAAACCGGTTTCGGACTATCCAGTGAAGCGTCCATAATTGCCAATCTTCGATCTCCGTGCTGACACAAAACCAATTGGTTCTCATCATTCAGCAAGAGCCCATTCGACCCGGGTTCTCCTCCTCGCTTTTGATCTCCTGTATAACCTGAAGGATTGAGATATATTTCAATACCACTACCCTCACGCCAACGGTAAATGGTATTTTTCGGAATATCCGAAAATAGCAAAGCTTGTTGACTTTCGACCCAAACCGGGCCTTCCGTCCAGTCAAAACCTTCGGCCAACACTTCGATGACAGCATCAGCGGGGATGATTTGATCCAGCTCCGGACTAAGGCGATCTATCTGTCCGATCGTCTCCATTTTATTTTCTTCGACAGTCTCGGCTTCCCCGGACTCCGTTTGATCCGCTTTCGGTGGAGTATTTTGACACCCTGATAACAAAAACCCACCAAGCAATAGTGTGTTTAATAGAAGTTTTCTCATCTCAAAAGTATTTAGAAGTATGCTTATAATGATCCAAAACTAAAAAATGCAACTTTGAATCGTCGGCTGATTCACGACTTTGGCAGACTGTAATAAAAGCGTTGATAGGTCAACTTTCCATTTGCCCATTTCTGCACAAAGGCTTCTCGAAACTTCACTTCCACATCGTTCTTATAAACGACATGAATGTCCATTTCACCCAAGACAACTGCCTGTCTTTCATCAACCACAAATAGGGGGATTTCGATTTGGAAGGACTTTACCCTTTCTATGTTTTTTTTCTCCAATTCCAACGCGTTCTCCAAACCAATCAATGGGGATTCATTATTCTCGACGAGCACTACGTCTTCATGATAGAATCTTTGAATCGCTTGTAGGGTTTGACCCCGCGTAATGAGATCGCTAAATTGCTTAAACCGGTTTTGCAGGTCCATTAAAATGATTTACAAGCTTGATAGAGGTCTTTCCAGTCGCTTCTCTCTTTAACTACCGTTTCCAGATATTCTTGCCATACAATCTGGTCTTGAATTGGATCTTTAACTACTGCACCCACCAATCCGGCAGCAACATCTTCAGCTTTTAATTCGCCATCTCCAAAATGTGTAGCTAAAATCAAGCCATTATTTACTACAGAGATGGCTTCGGCCGTTGACAAAGTCGAACTGGGGGACTTAATTTTGAGGTTCCCCCCTTCTGTTACACCTGACCTTAATTCCCTAAAGATAGTGATCAAGCGCCTAATTTCCTGATCGGGCGCAGAAATTGCATCAGACTGAAGCGAAGGGTCCATTTTTGCAACTCTAGCCTTGACAATTTTCACTTCGTCGTCCAGAGTCGCCGGCAAGGGCAAATTCACCATGTTAAAACGTCGTTGTAGGGCACTGGAAAGTTCATTGACCCCTTTGTCCCGGTCATTAGCTGTGCCGATTACGTTAAACCCCCTGAGAGCTCTCACTTCCGTATTCAGCTCTGGCACAGGCAAGGTTTTCTCCGATAGTATGGTAATAAGGCTATCCTGCACTTCCGACGGGATGCGGGTCAATTCTTCAATTCTGGCCATCTTACCATTCTCCATACCGTGCATAATCGGACTTGGCACCATTGCATCCCTAGTAGGACCATCTGACAATAGCTTAGCGTAGTTCCATCCGTAGCGGATCGATTCTTCTCCCATTCCGGCTGTCCCTTGTATTAGCAAAGTAGAATCTCCACTGATGGCCGCTGCGAGATGTTCGGCGACCCAGGTTTTTGCGGTTCCTGGAATTCCCACTAGTAAAAGTGCCCGATCAGTTGCCAATGTGGCAACCGCTACTTCGATCAAACGTCGATTACCATAATACTTGGGTTCGATCTCGATCCCGTTTTTCAGCGTCCCCCCCAACAGGTAAGTCACGACCGCCCAAGGTGAAAGATTCCAGTTTTCCGGACGAGGTCTGTGGTCCATCTCTCCGAGGGCCTTCAACTCTTCTCGATACACTTCTTCCGCATGCAAGCGCAAAATCTTATTGTCCATAAACAAAATTATATTTGAGTATGCTACTTTTTCTTTAACATCTCCCTCAATTCCTTTCGGAAGAATAAAGTATCAGATAGGTGTTTAACATCTTGTTCCCAAAACTCCCAATGTCCGGCATTTGTTTGCCAGCCTCGTTGAACGACTTCGAGGAGTTGCGGATTAGCCCGATAGGCTGCCGTTTTCAAAATTTCCCGATAGTGCAGGCCTCGCCAGGGGACTGCATGGGAGGAAGATAACCAATTTTGGAAATTCCGGATGACCAACACCGTTAATTTATCCTGCCATTTTTGCCGGCCGTTCCTCAGTAAAAAAGTCACCATACCGTATTCATCCAAAAGATGCGGGTGGTGTTGCAGATGGGCGATGCACCGGCGATTAAACAAGTCGTCCGGCCAAATAGCCATCAATTCTCTCGCTGTTCGGTTGTTCCAAAGTTTGGCTTCGGGAACCCTAACCCACAACCCGGAAAGTGCATCCATCCAATCTTCGTCCTCGTGCAATAGCGTAGCGTCCGAAATAGCGCCAATTAATAAGTCTCGCCACTCGCTCGCGTAAAATGCCGCTAGCACTTGCCTGCGATCTTTCTGGAAATAGCTTTCCCAAAAGCTGGGTGTTATTTTAGAAAAAACCTGAAAAAGCCAGTTTGCCTTTTTCCCAAATTTTCCTTTTTTCTTCGGACTTTTTTCAATTCCGCACTTTCGAACGATCTGCTCTGGCAGCTCATTAGGTAGTTCAAGACTAATGATTCCCCGGTCCGATATCTGGATAAAATGAGCAGCAAACTCGTGCAATCGCTTCTGCAAAGCAGAATCGGGCAATTGCCACAAAAAACCGGCTACCTTTTTCCGTATTTCCTTACGTCCATCCTCCAAACATTGCTCTAAGAAGGGCTCATCCGCTAATGATAGGTCAACTACCAGTGTATCGAGCAAGGCCAATTTATGGGCGTGCTTCATTTGGTCCCAGACCTCTTTCAATAATTCGATTGCCCGGTCGGGATCATGCTTTCGAAGCACCTTCAACCAAGTCGCTCGGCGACTGATATCCTGGTTCTGCCAATCTTCCTCCGAAGCAACCGGGTCTAGAGTGCTCCAATCCGGATGAAGCCCTATTAGCCATCTTCCCCTTTTACCCAAAGCCGGGGCGATCAACGAATAAAGCCCCGGTTCTTCCAAACATTGATTAAGCAATTGCGGTAAACCCTCAGGTGGAAAACAGCGATCGTCGGTTATCACCAGTTCGACAAACTCCGGAAGCGCCTCCAAATAAGTTCCATCCAAAATTAAGTTGAAATGGTGAATAGATTTGGGGTGGAGCGGTCGTTGACTCTCCTTTTCAACCTCGGTCAATATAAGGTCCTCCCTCTTTTCCATTACGCCAGCTCCCTTTCGCAATCGGCTCATCAAAGACAAAGCTGCCAACAG
>JANQRV010000617.1 GCA_028284395.1 Saprospiraceae bacterium | reverse complement strand
TATCATTGTCAATAGCGATGATCACAATACTCTGGAAGCTGCAGTCATTGCTGCTGGTCTGGTAGATGATCTCAATGTCAGTGGTCCGTTCACTGTATTTGCCCCTACCGACGCCGCCTTTGAAGCACTGCCCGACGGATTACTGGACCAATTGTTGGCCGACCCGACCGGTGATTTGACAGATATATTGTTATATCATGTGCTCAGTGGAGAAGTGCTCTCTACTGACTTATCCGATGGTATGATGGCTACTACTTTGCAAGGAAAAGATATTACAGTGACCATTAATGAAGATGGTGTATTCATCAACGATGCCAAAGTAACGATGGCCGATATCGATGCAGACAATGGTGTCGTTCACGTCATTGATGCGGTTTTGGTTCCCCCTACCAATACGGTTGTAGACGTCATAGTGAATAGTGAAAACCACAATACATTGGAAGCGGCAGTCATTGCTGCCGGTTTGGTAGAAACCTTAAATGGAGACGGGCCATTTACCGTCTTTGCACCAACCGATGATGCCTTCACTGCTTTACCGGATGGTCTGTTGGATCAGCTATTGGCCGACCCGACCGGTGAATTAACAAACATACTGTTGTACCACGTTCTTAGCGGTAATGTACTTTCTACTGACCTGTCGGATGGTATGAACGCAACCACCGTGTTGGGTAAGGACATCACAGTAACAATCAATGAGGAGGGGGTATTCATCAATGACGCTAAAGTAACGATGGCAGACATAGAGGCAGACAATGGTGTTGTGCATGTCATCGATGCCGTTCTAGTACCACCAACCACAGTTGTGGACATTATTGTTGACAGCGAGAATCACAATACTTTGGAAGCTGCCATCGTGGCTGCAGGCCTGGTAGACGACTTGAACGTTACAGGACCTTTTACAATCTTCGCACCCACTGACGATGCCTTTGCTGCTTTACCGGATGGGCTTGTGGACCAGCTCCTAGCAGATCCTTTTGACAGCCTTACGAATGTATTACTTTACCATGTCCTATCTGGTAAAGTATTGTCAACAGATCTTTCTGATCAGCAAATGGCAATGACCCTACAAGGAGAAGATGTCGTAGTGACTATCAACAGTGACGGTGTATTCATCAACGATGCACAGGTTACGATGGCCGATCTGGAAGCCTCCAATGGTGTGGTTCACGTCATCGATGCGGTTCTGGTTCCACAACAACTTACCAGTATAAGAGAACAACGAGTGATCAATTCTCAAATTAAGATCAGTCCAAACCCAACTAGTAATTTCTTCGAGGTGGATTGGCGTGAAAAACCGGGTATCGAGTTGGACATTCGCGTATTCAGCACAACTGGACAGGTTGTCAAGCGCTGGTTGAAGGCCCCAATCAATCAAAGATTTTATATCGAGAACTTATCCCCCGGGATGTATATCATCGAATTGAAACACGAGAACATGAGGGCGGGTAAGCAGTTAATTAAAATCAGATAGGTTTTAATAAATGATGGAGAACGCGCCCCGTTGGCCAATGCGTCAACGGGGCATTTTGTTGCCTCCCGCCCAACAATAAACACCCTGATTAAAAGCTCTTTATACAATCAAGGATTCTTAATTGACTCAAAAAAGCGTTATATTCATCAATGATTTCGAACCCATAACAAGACCCAGTTGACTGCATTGAGATACAGGTTTTATATTGCTACTTTATTTTTTTGTGTGATCAAAGGCAATTCTATTTATTCTCAACTTACGTCAGATAGAGCCCCTGAACACATCTTCATTCATCAATCTGACAGCCTCAATGAATTGGCCGAATTAAAGCTGGATGAGCAGCCCCAAGATGCCATTCCCCTAGCCTATGAAAGCTTAAGAATCAGCAGGGGGATCAAATATCAGGAAGGAGAGTTTTACGCCTATAACAACCTCGGGTTAGCTCATGATTATCTTGGCGTGCCGGATAGCGCATACCACTATTTTCAAAGGGCGTACAAGTTGGCTGTAGCTCTGGAAGATGACTTTTTTTTGTCGGTTGCCAAAAACAACCTCGGCATGTATCATTTGTTCCAGAAAAACTTACCGTTAGCCTTCAAGTTATTAATGGAAGCGTTAGAATTGGACGAAAGTAAAGGCTTGAAAAAGGACCCCATAATCTCCTACTCCAACCTTGGATTGATCTATGAGGAATGGGGTAATATCGACAAAGCTTTACATGCCTATAAAAAAGCGGCCGAGTTTGCATTGGCCAGAAAAACTCCCGAGAAAGATGCATTTGCTTACCTAACGATCGGCTACATTGCCTCGTTGGAGAAAGAATATGAAAAGGCAATTAAGAACTATGAAAAGGCATTGGCGTTTTACCGTGCCAATCATCGAGACAACCAAATTGCGGAAACCATTTTTTACATGGGAATCGTACGACAGGACCAAGATAGATTAGAGGAATCTCTGACGTATTTTCTGCAGGCCCTGGAATTCTATGAAAAACAGGATTCCAAAGCTGATATTGTTTCGATGTATACCTTCATTGCTGACAATCATAAGCGAAGCGGTAACGTAGGAAAAGCTTTGAAGTATTACGAAATGGCAGAGGACCTCGCCTCTTCCCACCATATCAGAAGTGAACTGGTTAACATCTATAGAGAGATGGCGAACATATACAGCAATGAAAACATTGATTTCAAAAAAGCACACGATTACAGGCTGAAGTATAGCCTTTTGAACGACACCATTTATGAGGATCAGACTTCTGAAGAATTGCGACATCTCCAAACCAGTTACAATCTCAAAATCAAGGAAGCCGAAAATGACAAATTATTAGCTGAAAGAACCAGAGATCGCATACTGCTTAAGCAAAGAACTTCTTTTGCGGTAAGCGTAGCCATTATTTCACTATTATTGACCGGTATCGTCGTTGTTCTCTATCAGGCATACCGGCAAAAATTCCTGTCCAATAAACAATTGGGGGATAAAGTTAGGGAGAGAACAATTGCACTGGAAGTGGCCAATAACAAGCTAGTCCAATACAACGAAGAGCTGGAACGTTTTGCTCATATTTCCTCCCATGACCTAAAAGAACCACTTAGAAATATCTCCAGTTTTATTCACTTGATTCAACGGAAACTAAGAAAGGTCGAGATTTCGCCGGTTATTGAAGAATATATGTCTTTTGTAATAAAGGGAACCCGGCAAATGCACGAATTAGTAGAAGATGTATCTGCTTTTTCCAAGGTAATAAGTACTCGGGATAGACCTCTTGAATCCGTTGACCTGAAGAAGGTACTACAAGAATTGTTGTTGAGTATCGATTTACTGATTCGAGAAAGAAATGCCCTCATTTCAATCCATCCAATGCCGTCTGTTTTGGCGCACAAAGGAAATTTCTATCTGATTTTCAAAAACCTCATTGAAAATGCCATCAAGTACAACAAATCTGAGCAGCCTGAAGTAAATGTTTTCTACCAATCTACTACACACGATCATCACTTTATCATTCGCGACAATGGGATTGGAATTGCCGAAGAATATCAACATCAGATATTTGAGCTCTTCAAGCGTTTGAACAATCGGGAAGAATATAACGGTTCGGGCATTGGACTTGCAATTTGCAAAAGAATTATTGAAAGTTACGGGGGAAACATCTGGGTTGAAAGTAAATTAAAATTTGGTAGCAGTTTTCATTTTACCCTTCCCCGCCAACAGGTTAATTGCAACTAGGCTTTGGAATGACCTTCCAAGGGCTTTTGATTGGAATAAAAAAAGGCTGTTCCATCGTAACAGAACAACCTCAAGGACTACGCTAATCGCAGGAAATTCTCATTTCACACGCATATTAGAAAATTCCTGCTCTAATCTTGATCCTTTGTATTTTTCAACTTTGCCTGCCACTTCCCACAAGAAAAACGTGGAAAAGATACTGTGGGGGATCTAAAACTCATCCTTCACAATCAGCAGCATTAGATAATGATCGCCACTGAATGAAAAGTAGGCGATCAGGTCTTGTTTTTATCACTAAGGACAAGTGAATCTGCGGAAGGACGCATAATCCAGTGAAATATCGACTTTTGCAAGAAGTTACATTGTTTTTCTATTTTGAAAGAATGTTAACTATTTTTAATATTTTTAGTTTATTCAAAACGCTGAGGGCCCCAACTATTTATTGTCCTGCCTGGTAAAGTAACAAGTGGGCGCATGGACTCGTATAGCATAATTGTTCAAGGACAAGTTGTACACCTAAGAACATATTTATTCCTCCTTATGGACATCAGTGAATACATCAGGGACTTTGGAAACACCAGAAGGATCAAAGAAAATTTTTTCCGCCGGGCCTGTATTGCTGTCTTTTTGGTGAATATTCCCTTGGTCGTCTATACTGTATTTTGGGGTTCTACTACTACAGCGACCATTAGCGTTTCCAGTCAATTCTTTTTACTCTTCAATCTGTTTTTAATTCGCAGAGGAAAGGTAGAAATTGCCGTGGCCCTTTCGGCGGTCCTATCTTATACTGCATTGGCCCTGGTTCCCTATCATTCCGGTCCGATCAGATCTTCCCTATTAGACATTGCCGGTGTTTATTTGGTTATCCACTATACAACCCAGCTCAAATTTGTTCGGATCATTAATGGAATCCTTGCCGGTATCGCTTTCTTTTGCCATGAACTGTTGTTTGCGTTTTCGGAGTATACCCCTTTTCCAAGTGTATTGATCGTGGATTTGATGATTGGTACACTGGCCTTGGTGATGATCGCCATCACGATGTTCTTTTACGACCGGGAAATAGTGGTATACCGACAAAAGGAAAGGCAAATTGTTGACTTTCTACACAAGATCTCTGAGGTCAACCCTTTTATGATTTTCACCAAAGACCTTAATCAGAAGTACAGCTATGTTAACCAGTCTTTTGAAGAGGTACTAGGCCTCAGGAAGGAGGACATAATCGGAAAGACCACTCGTGAACTAAGCTTGCAGTATGCTGATCTGGCTTCGATTGAGAAAACTGATGAAGAAGTACTCTTGCAAGGAACTTCGAAAGTAATGTCACAACAGAAGGTAATCGACCATCGGGGAATCGAAAGGCATCTGGAGGTCATTAAATCTCCTATCTACGACGAAGATCAAAAAATCAGTGCGATCCTCTCCGTAGCGATTGATGTCACCGACCGAAAGGAACGCGACCGCCAGCTGGCAGAATCGTTATCGTTGCTTTCCTCTACCTTGGAAAGTACAGCCGATGGCATTTTGGCCAGCGATCTTCACGGTCGGGTGACGATCTTCAATCAAAGGTTTCTGGAAAAGTGGCGACTTCCCCCCATCCAAACTACAGAGGAATGCGAAGAGCTACTGTTAAAAGTAATGGACCAACTCTCAGACCCAGAAGGATTTGCCGAAAGGCTCCATGAAATACATGCACAAACCAATCTATCCGTATCAGATATGGTCCACTTTAAAGATGGGCGTGTATTTGAGCGCTATTCACAACCCCAGATCATGGACGGAAAAATCATCGGTCGGGTTTGGAGTTATCGCGATGTCAGTGAAAAGATTCGGCAAGACAATATCATCCACGAAAAAAACCAAATCCTCAATCGACAAAATGCCGAATTGGAAAAGTACATCGAGTCGAATATGCAACTGGAAAATTTCGCCTATTTGGCTTCGCATGATTTAAAGACACCGCTGCGCAATGTGATTAATTTCTCGCAATTACTAAAACGTTCGGCCAAGGAAAAACTGAACGAAAACGAATTGGAATTCTTAAATTTCATAGTCTCATCATCCAAAAGCATGAATAATCTCATCGAGGATTTATTGCTTTATTCAAGGATCAATACGCAGCCACAAACCATTGAAAAAATAAACCTTAAACAGGAATTAAACAGAATCATCAGTGAGCAGGAGTCACTCATCAACCATAAAAATGCCGACATCTTTATCGGACAACTCCCGGACAAAATCCACGCCGATCGAAAGCAAATAGAGCAGTTATTTCTCAGCCTAATTCTGAATGGGATTAAATTCAGCAAGCCGGGCCAGACTCCGAAAATATCGATCAATGGGATCGACAAAGACGAATACTGGCTATTTCAAGTACGAGATGAGGGAATTGGTATTGCACCGGATTACTTCGATCGAATTTTTCTGCTTTTTAAGAAATTGCACACCATTGATCAATACGAAGGGACTGGGATTGGTCTTGCCATGTGCAAAAAGATAGTCGAGCGGCACAATGGTACCATCTGGGTAGACTCCACCATTGGTATCGGAACCACCTTCAATTTTACGATCAGTAAACACCTATCAGTTGTCGAACATAACCAACTTCTTGGTAAATCGGTCTTCACCGACGATAAGGCTGTAAAAAACTAGTCCGGATTGCCCCAATTCTTCCCGGCCAATCGAAACTTCGTTCATTCCCCGTTCATAATGAGCCTTGACTCGCTTCAGTAAACGTCCCCGAACATCGTGAAAGACCAATTCTGCTTCTCCGGATTGGCCCATTGCAAAGATGATCTTGGTTCTCGTTTTCACTGGGTTCGGCACATTCTGATAGAGATAAGTGCGTCCATCTGATGATGATTCGGAAAACTGCTCGACAAACTCTAGCGAGATGTCCAATTCCCGGCCATATTGATCGTAGGCTTCGGCAACCGTGGGACGGGAATGAACTTCGATTGCGTCCTTCAGCCAAAGACCCCGATTTGGTTTCACCAGTAATCTGAACAATGGCTGGTCTACCCGCCTCAATCGCTCTAACTCGTCATTGCTATGCTCGTGCCAACTGATCGTAATTGGACCGTTCGATGGCGTCAGCTCGTTAAAGTTTTCTCGAATAGCAATCCCTGGTTGTATTTGCAGGACACTTACTGCGTCGTCATAGTCTAGTGTCAGCTGAAAACCCCGGATTTGACTCATCCTGCGGCCAAAAACCGGAAGCAGGTATTCCTCCCCGCGCTCCAGCCATTGATCCTTCATCACCAGTGAGAATACCCCTGCTAAACTTCTGGGATGAATCGCTGTTGGGTTGGGGACTGCATCGCCGGAAACATCCCCGATTTTGACCCCGATGAAGTTAGTCGCTCGCTCATCACCGGCTAGGTTATTGATATTAATCACTTCAGGCAAGAAACTACCGAAAGGATCGCTGATATCAGACCAGTGGTAATCGGCCGCAAAGAACCGCCAGCTGGTATTTGAAGCAAAACCAGAATCTACGGATAAAATCAATTTTCTCAATTGAACCAAATCAAGGGTGGTGATGGTACCAGAGTTATTGACATCCGCGGCAATCATCTGAAAAGGTGTTTTCAATGGAACTTGGCCCAAGATATGCTGACTCAGCATCAGAAGATCATAGGTAGATACACCATTGAGAGGATCCGAATTCTTAAAAGGAACCACCGTATAATCATATCCGATAGAAAGGTCATCAAAATGGTATAAGCCGTCTTCCATCGTACGAAATGCTTGACTGGACGAGCCACCTAATCGTACATCCACGTCCATTACCCGGTCTCCTCCGGGAGTAGTTATCTCGCCAGCAATGGCTGCGATCGCGATACTACCCGCGGGGCACAATTCTCGTACATCGTCCACGAAAAGGACACTGCTACATCGGGTACTATTACCGGCTTGATCCCATGCATAAATGTATACGATCATGGCCTCCGGGTCGTCACAGTTAACGACGATACTACTTTGGGAAGGTAAGATCGTATCCTGACCACTTTCCACCGCTTCGGCCCGATGAATCGAGTAAGTTATTTCCGGAGAGCATTCTTCTGCATCACTGGCTATAAAATCTGAAGCCCAGATGACCATTTCTCCGGCGTTGTTGTCTGCTTTACCATCACCATCTTCATCAACCGGGGAGAGTCCTACTACAACGCTGGCGAGGCAGGTTGGTGCCGGCGCCTTATCGTCGAAAACCTCGAAGGAAATCCATTCCGAATCCGTATTGCCACAACCATCTATAACGTGTACTTCAAAAGTATGCGTACCAATCGGAAACCGGCCATCTAGCGTAAACTCTTCGCCCTCGGTATTCACAACAAAATCAAAAGCAGTCGCTTCAGTCGTTGCTTGATTCAGGTCGTAAAGTAAGACCGGGTTATGAACGGATGCAGCAGCTGGCAAAAGATATACTTTCTTCAAACGGACCGCATCTGCCGTACAGGTTTCTGAGACCGAGAATTGGACTGTTACTGATCCAGTACAACCTTCCCGCTGATCCGTAGGGAACGATTCGGTTTCGGACGTCGAGATGATCGGGGGCACTTGATCTAATACTTTGATCACCTGTGTATACTGGTAAAACCCTCGAGTGTAGTGGGCATTTCGCCAAAAACCCTCAGTTGGATCATAGTGCTCATAATCATAAGGATCACAATTGTCATCAACGTAGGTTACCCCATGTATACCCTCATCAGCGGAGACCAACTCGAGTGTCAAGCCATGGTCGTCGTAAACTCTTTGCAATTCATTGTGGTAATCTGTTTCGTTTTCCCAGCCATAAAACCTCACAAAGACTTCTTCATTCCCGGGGACACCATCACCATCTTCATCCCGGCCGATGACCATTGGTTCTATATCGAATTCGGTCTCGAATCGATCAAACAATGGAGTTCCAGGATCTGCGTCTTCTCCGAATTGACACCAATTGAGCACTCGATAGGTCCTTAAAATTTTATAGCATGCATCTTGAGTTTCAGAGGCATCAAAGCGTTCGTCGCGGGTGCTAATTGCCAGAAGATCGCATGCGTATTCGAAGAGTTCGACTCCAGGGATAGTGGGATCCGATGGGCATTCTGCGGTGATGTCTTTAGGAAATCCGATGCAGTAATTGTGATGTCTGCTCAGGTAGATTTTCTGCTTACAAAGGTCGGAACGCTCACCTTGAGTATCAAATGCTTGAAAATGACGCTCGATGTAACCCGCCCCACATATTATTTTAAAGAGTACATCGGTCATTTCAATCTGAACATTGCAATTGTCTTGGGCCAGAGCAAAAGAACCGTGGGTTGCGTCCAGTTGCTCAAACCATTGCCGAATCATCAATTGATCGCTCTCCGCCATTTCTGACCAAAGTTGGCCATCTTCCGGAAGAAAAACATAATTGGGGACATCTTGACAACTGAGCATCAGATCATGCGGTGCCTGGCATTCCGGTTTTGTTTTATCTTCGACGGTCACCTCCAGCCAGCAATGATTAAAGTGATCCCCTAATTTCTCGGGATAACCATCATATGGAATTCCTACATCGCCAAAAATGGCATTGCCGTGTTCATCTACACTGCGGTTGGCATTATCCCATACCCCTAATTCAACCACAATTTTTTCATTGAGATCACAACAGATAAAATCAACATAGTTGTTCCAGTCTGTCCATACTCCCGTTTCCCCATCCAAGGCAGCACTACCTTTTTTGAGCTTGACCGTATCCGCCCCAAGATTGACACCAACTGCAGACTCATAAAAATCAAGACAATCTAGCGGAACAAACCTTCTTACTTGAAGGTGCACTTCCGAACAGGCATCCCAACTTCCTTCATCGATCTCCGTTGCAAAAATACGGGCAAATCCGAGGCTATTACCGATATTGATCTGCGCTGAACTCAATCCGATTGTCAAATCATTTTGACAGACTGCGACCGGCTCCGCATTATCGACAACGAAGAAAGGGCATAGATCGGATGCTCCGTAATTCCCGCAATCGTCCGTTGCCAAGTATTTCAGAAAATGCATGCCTTTAGGTATGTTAGACACGTAGGCGCTGTCAGGTTCTAGTGTCGTACTATCTTTAAATACATCGACCTGAGCGTCGTGATAGCGAATCGCTTCATACTCGCCAGTATGGACACCGTGCCAAAGTACCGGAGCATTGGTCCATACTTCCACTTGCCAGTTGTTGTCGCAGGATTCTGCAATATTGGGTTCCGGTACAGCAAAAGAGGTCGTGCAATCAAACGGATCTGTTGAAAACACCAGCTCTCTTCCCTCTTGCCCGAAAGGACAGTTCACAACTGGTGCCAGTTGATCATCTACGACCAAGGTTTGTTTCCATTCCAACGTCTTGTGATCCCAATCAGAAAAGGTAATGTCGGGGCAGTCAAACTCATTGCCCGGGGCTATACCTACGAGATCGAATTGCCGACTTAGTAAAGGGTCCCAACACCAATCGAGCACCTTCCAGGTTCGAATTACCTTAAACCCACATCCATTATCACCAGGCAAATAGAGTTCTTCACTCGCAACAGTATAATTACATTGGTGGTTAGTCAAATTAACGGCAACTCCCAAAGCATTAATAAAATAGGGCTTCGCACCCAAATTCTTAAAGACAGTCGGATTATAAGTTCTAAAAACACAGGCATTTAGAAACCCTGTGCAACTAGGGAGATAGAGTTTAGGGCGAAAGAAGCAAATCTCTTGATCATAAGAAGATCGGTTTCCTTTGGCGTCTTCAAGAACAAAAGTTCTAACCACTTTATGTGTAAGCTGCCGGTCCAGGAACGGAGGTTCAATCTCGTAACTGCACCCGAATTCGATGAGTTGATCGGTAACTGATAGGTACTTAATTTTCGAATCAGGAGAGCAATTATCTGTAATGTCGGGCGATCCGGTGTAATATTGGTAAGCCGGCGTTTGCCAAGATCTACTTTCGTTATAGATCTTATCGACGTCCAAGCAAGTCAGTAAGTAGGTGGTTCCGTGACCTAGAAAAGAATTATCGAGGATCTTATCATTTCCATCAACAATGCCGTCAATGTCGCAAGGATAGTCTTCATTTGTGACGGGTCGATAGATGGCACCATTTTTCCACAACGCCACAACTTTACGGACACATGCCTGCGGCGCCGTTTTGTCTTCAGCATGCAGGGTTCCCCAGCAGATCTCCTCATCCGGGTCAGCATCTCCGGAATTGGTTCCATCCGGATTCCAATCTCGGGCCCCAATCGTTTTGTATACGACGTATTTAAACTGTCCGCAACTGTCAACCAAGTTAATTGTGAATCCGTTTTCCGGATACAATACCTTCACGTAGTAGTTTGATAGGTCGAAATTGTCCGCCCCCTCCAAAAACTGATCCGCTCCTAATTCTGCAGAACAACCAACCTGAAGTAAAATGTTGACTTCATCATTACAGGCAAAAACAGGATTGGCTTGTCCCGACAGTGGATTTAAGGACAAAAGTCCGATCATTAGTAACAGTATCTTCCGATTATTGCCTTGCTGTAGTTTCATCAGTCGTCTCGAGATTTGGTGTATTAAACCATGAGCATACTAATGAAATCTCCCTGTTGAACTAGTGTGAAGCTCCTGAGAGGATCTCCATTCAATGATCGAACGAAATAAAGGGACGACCACTAGATAAAAAGGGTGCCTGTTCTAAATTGAAATAGAAAAAAACAAAGTGAAGAAAACTGTGATTGTCAGGTTGGAATTCCTGCAAATTTAAAGAAAAGCAATGGGAAATTCAAACTCGGGATCAAAAGTGTTTTTTTGTCAAACAATTACCTAATTTCTGTGGTCGCATATCAAAATTGTAATTTTTAATTATTTTTGATTTTTAGCATTTCGGCTAACATTTGAAATAAAAAACAATCTGAATGAGGTTCATATTTTCGACCCTTCTATTCTGTCTTTGTACCCTTCTTTCTGCACAACCATCAAATGATGACTGCACAAGTGCAATGGATCTGGGAACAGCACCAATTTGCGATGGAACAATTTTCACAAATGCTGATGCTACGCCAAGCAATATAGGCGACAATAATCAACCGGACTGCTTTTCCGATGGCAATCTTGTCAATGATGTTTGGTTCTCTTTCACCACCACTGATGAATTGCCCGATCTAACGCTAACCATTGAGAGTGCTACGAATGGTCCGGCCGATGCGCCTCTCATTAATCCCCAAGTAGCCATTTATCGCGGAAACTGTGAAACCAATGGTTTAGATCAGCTGTTCTGCGAAGCGGTAGTAAACGAGCAAACAGCTATTCGTCTCGATTTACTCGGGCTGACTGCCGATGTCACCTATTACATCAGAATCTCTGACGGAGTATCCTCTGAAGGCCTCTTGTTTCCCGGTGATTTTACAGTTTGCATCCAAGATAATGAACCGATTCTCAATCTTGGAATGATGACTTCGACCACTGCTTGTTCTGGACGTCTCTTCGATTCCGGTGGACCAGCAGGTAATTATAAAAATAATGAAAATCAGACTTTTACGATTTGTCCCTCCGAGCCTCATTCCTGCATTGAGCTTGATATTGCGGAATTCACAATTGATGAGTTTGATGTGCTGAATATCTACGCTGGTGATGGTACGAACGCACCGCTAATTGCAAGGGCATCGGGAGCCAGTTTAGGTTCCGCCTTCCAAGTCGAAGCAGCCAGTGAATGTGTAACTGTTCAATTCATTTCGGATGCGAGCAACACCTTTGCCGGATTTGAAATGGCCTGGTCTTGCAAAGCCGAAACCTGTGACGGATCTTCATTCGCCAATCCAACACCAATTGGCAGTATTCCCTTCTCCCAGTCTGGTTTATCAACTTGTGGCGCCGCTTCAACATTTGCCACTTCTCCATGTACAAATGCACCGTTCTTGTCCGGCCCGGAACGGATATTTGCTTATGATGCACCCGGTGGTTTTTGCGCTTCAATTAGCGTAACCAACGCCGCACCAGGGACGGGAATATTAGTATTAGATGGCGACCCGGCGTCCGGTAGCAGTTCGTGTGTGGCTTTCAGCATGGATGGAACGTTGAATAGTGCGGATATGCGTGCCCCGGGCACCTATTACATTGTAGTAGCTAATGCCCTGGGATGTACCGACTTTAGTTTAAGCATTGAGGAGACAGATTGTTCTCCCTCTCCGGCTCTTCAGGATGCTCTATGCAACCCCATCAATAACTGCATCACTGATGTTACCGAAGACTTTACATTATTGATAGAAAATGGCTTTCAGGACATTGAAATCAATACTGGTGTAAATGGTGGATGTTGGCTAAATGATGGCGTGGAACCCGACTACTTTTGGTTTACCGTAGAAGCCGCTGCCAGTGGAGACTTGGCATTCAGTATGGAAAGTGCAGGCTTAGAATCCGATATAGACTTCAATATTTGGGGACCTTTCTCGGTCGATCAAGCATGTGGTAACCCCAGTGAAGTGATCACGTTTATTGAAAATAATCAACCCATTCGAAGCTCTTGGAATACCTCGGGTGGGCCAACGGGACTGGCACGTGTTCATCCGGTGACTGGCAATACCATTAGCGATAACTATGATTGTGGCGGAACTCCGAGCGGACAAGGTGATGGTTTCGTATTGCCAGTAGAAATGCAAGCCGGGGAAATTTATGTTGTTCTCCTTAATGACTTTGATAATGAAGTTGGTGCTGCCGGCATTTCCATTGACTGGTCGGCTTCCGATCCCGGCGTTTTAACGCCGGTACCTACTGCCGTACTAAGTGGCAATACAGCCATCTGTGAAGGAGAGTCGACCGTTATTGAACTACAGAACTTCTCCAACGCCATCCGCTGGATTGGCAACACTAATACGCTATCCTGTGTCGACTGCCCAAACCCCACGGCAACTCCGCAAGAGACCACCATTTATACTGCCATAGTGGAAAAAGCCTGTGGGTCAGATACAGTGGAAGTGGAAGTAGCCATTTACGAGGTAGATGCCGGACCAGACCGAGAGGTTTGTGCAGCTGAGGAATTCCAGATAATTGCAGGGCGTAATTACGCCGATGCGACATATGCATGGTCGGTTGCTTCTGCCCAATTCCAAGATCTTGTGGAATTCAGTTGTACCGATTGTCCGGACCCAGTCATATCGACCAATGAGCCAAACGCATTAGTCACTTTTGCGATTCAGGTGACGCTTACTACTGATAATTGTACTTTGACCGATGACATGCAATTGACGCTGCGCACCGAAAGTGCTCCTCAATTTTCTGTGATCGATGACCTGGAAGTTTGCACCGGTGAAAACATCGCCCTCGGTGGTTCTGGTAATCCAGGGACCAATACCTATACCTGGACTTCCGTTCCTGCCGGTTTTCAGTCTTCTGCGGGTAACCCGACGGTAGCTCCAACGGAAACTACCACCTACTTTGTCAACGTTACGAACCAGTCTTGCGGCCTGCCTTCATCGGATAGTGTAACTGTCACTGTGGTGGCCGAACCGGTAGTAAGCGTAATTTCAGATGCCACCATTTGTCAAGGTGACGCCATCATCTTGGGTAACACCGCGTTGGAAGCAGGCGTAACTTATCAATGGACTGGGCCCGAGGAGATCTTTAGTCCGGAAAATCCCAACACGGCGGTACAACCAAACGCAACTGCCAGTTACAGCCTGAGAGCCAGCAGCGGTCCTTGTGTCGTAACTGAAAACGTAAGCATCACGGTTACTCCATCCCTTGCGGACATCAACCAGGGGGATACAACCCGTGTTTGTCAAGGAGATGAAACTGAGTTGACGGTTTCGGTCCAACCCCCAAACACCCAGGCTATCTGGACTTCTAGTGATGGCTCCGTAAATGATGTAACGGGCAATGAACTTACCGTAAGCCCGCAAGGTGCAACCACTTATTATGCAACAGTAACCAATGAAAATTGTACCGTTATCGATTCGATTCTCGTGGTTGTAGACTCCCTTCCCGCGGATTTGAGTATAATGCCTTCCGACACTACCATCTGTGAAGGAAGCCTGCTGATTTTCGAATCCCCCATTTTCGAACCTAAGGAATATCCCGAAATTGCCTTCCAGTGGTTTCCAGCTGAAAGAAGTAATTTTCAGACTCCTGATTCTTTGTACAATATGGTATCTAACCCGGATACCACCATCATGATTTTTCGGGAGACAGTCAATGGCGCCTGCATCGACACTGCAGTTACGAATGTAATGGTAGATACCATACCAGATATCAGCATTATGCCAATGGATACGACCACTTGTATCGGTGAGCGAGTAGACATTACCGTCAGGGTAAATGCGGAGCTGGAAATGCCTATGTGGGAGCCGGCCGATGGTCTGAGCTGTATGGATTGCCTGACTCCATCTACCATCGTTACCAGCGATAAAGATTATACATTCATGGCGATGGCCGGCGAATGTTCCGTACAAATCTCTACAAGTATTAGAACAACTCCGTTATTTGCTTTTCCTGATCAAACCACAATCTGTCTAGGGGATCCTCCTCTCCTATTAAATAGTTTTGAATTTCAGGGTGCTCAATATACCTGGACTTCTTCGGATCCTGATTTCGGGACGGTAACCGAACCTTCTCCGATGGTAAGCCCCACTGAAACAACGACCTATTTCCTAAGGGTAGAAAGTCCGATCTGTGATCCGGTGGAAGCCGAATTGACCATTACGGTATTAGAAGAACCACAGATTCAGTTGGCAACAATGACTACCATTTGCAGTGGTGATCAGGTGACTTTGAATTCAATTGAAAGCCCCGGTGCAACCTATACTTGGTCGCCGAGCCTGGCGGGTGCGACGCCTTCAGTTTCTCCAACCCAATCCACTACCTATACGCTAAACGTCTCCAATGGAGTATGTCCGCAGATTGACACGCAGTTAACAGTCATTGTCCTACCGGATCCGGTTTTACCACCTTTGACTGATGTGACGATTTGCCAAAATGAAAGCATCTCGCTTGGAGGTGCTCCTGAACCTGGCCTGACCTATACCTGGGAATCTACCGATCCTGATTTTTCTACGAACAATAACTCCTCAATAACGGTATCGCCAGAGTCCACCGCCACCTATACTGTTACGGTTGCCAGCTCTTGCAAAAGTGAACAAGCTTCCGTGACGGTCAACGTTACCCCATCATCAGCAACATTGACACTTTCTGCTGACCCCGGTACTTCGATCATCCAGGGAGATGAAGTTACCGTTTCAGCCCAATCCAGTATCAGCACCCCAGACGATCGCTACGATTGGATAATTTCCGGAGGCGGTAGCCGAGGGATCAATTCGTCGTTTACCGACAGCCCATCAGATACCGTAACCTATATTGTAACCTATACGGCTGGAGGAAATTGTTTTACAATTACGGATTCCATTACCATTTTGGTACGCCCGCTTCCTGATTTCAAAACCCCGAATGCCTTCACGCCAAATGGAGACACAGAAAATGATTTCTTCATTATAGAAACGATCGGAGATGTCCAAATCCTAGATTTCAAAATCTACAACCGCTGGGGGCAAGTAGTCTACGACAACGATAACAACGATATGGGTTGGGATGGTAATTTCAAGGGCAACCCCGCCCCTTCTGATGTATACATTTATGTAATCGAACTGGATGGTGTGCCGGATGAAGACCGAATACAGAAAGGGGATGTTACATTGGTTAGATAAAAGTCTACAAACTACTTCAAAGAGAAAGCCCTCCGGGAAAAGCAACTTCCGGAGGGCTTTGTGTTTTTTGTTTTTTCTATTCTCGTAAAAGTTTTGTAGTTAGCTACTCATTATCCTGGAAGAGATGTTGGATGTGAGTCTCCGTGTGCCTCAACTTTTCCTTACATAAATTGATCAGTTCTACTGCTCTGTTGGCATTGTCTGACAATTGGTCGACATTTTCCTGATCGTTTTGAAGTTTGTCCACAATCTGCTGAAGTTCCTGGACAGCTGCCTCGTAAGTGATCTTTTGCATATATCGATAGTTTTGTTTCCCTATGAATTGTTCAAAAAAAGTTTTGCATTTTCAAAGTGATCGCAGATTTTTTCCAAAATCACTTTGGAAACGATTTTGATGGATTAATTCATTGAGTAGCATTGATCTGCCAAAAATTCGGGCAAATATAATGCCTATTCGATAATGCTTCGTTTTTCACCATTGTAAAACTTTGTCAAAATAGTGTCACCTTTTTCGAGTTGATCTACTGATTTTACTGTGTTCCCGTCCTTAATTGTCAAGGTAAATCCACGCTTCAGTGTGGCTTCCAAACTAAGGACCCGGACCAGATTGGCAAGGTGGTCCAATTCCTTCTTTGAATCGGATAAATTCCGTTTTAATAAATAAGAGATTTCGTTTTTGAACACCTGTATTCGGTTTTCCTGATGATTCAGCACCTGCCGACTGATGTGCAAAAAATCGCTTTCCAGTTTCGACAATCGCAGTGATGCAGTCTTTAATTGTCTTAGGCTTAAATTCTGAATCGCTCTGGCCAATTCCATCAGATGATTTTCGAATTGTGCATTTTTCAAAAGTAGGAAGTCCGCAACCGCCGTTGGCGTCTTTAAATGAGTGTGCGCTACCACGTCTGCGATCGTCTGATCAATCTCATGCCCAATACCCGTAAGGACTGGAAGGGGGCAATTGGCGATGCTTCGACCGATCTCCAAATTATCAAATCCGGCGAGATCGAGTTTGGCACCTCCTCCCCTTATGACGACAACACAGTCGAAGGCACTCTTTTTCTTAACGATGTGATTCATTTGCGCCAAAAACTCTTTTTCAACTGATCGCCCCTGAACGGCAATAGGAAAGAGTTCGGTATCAAAGTCGTAAGCGTAGGCATTGTTTTTCAATTGACTTTGGAAGTCGCTGTACCCAGCGGCACTTGGAGAGGAAAGCACGGCGATTCGCTGCAATACCAGCGGCATGGTTATCTTTCGGTTTTTATCCAGGAGTGATTCATTCTTCAATTGTTCGAGAATCCGATGTTTTGCCAATTGGAGCTGACCGAGCGTATAACCGGGATCCAGGTCTTTAACCATTAGGGTCATGCCGTATCGCTCATCGAAATTTACTTCAACTTGAATTAATACTTTGTGGCCAGATTGCAGAACCCGTTCAAAAGCTACCCCTAGTTGTTTGCGTAGCCGCCGGTAATCTCTTTGCCAAATCATTGCTGCAGCCTGGGCAATGACACCTTCTCCCTCTTCTTCTTTTTCTACCAATTGTAGGTACACATGGCCCCTTTTCCCACTCAATTGCGTAATCTCTGCGGATACCCAGAGAGCACTGGTAAAATTCAATGCGACCACACGTTTGATCTGCTCGTTAAGATCAAATAATGTATAAGTTTGTTCTGGCACCTTCGATTATTTGGTGAACGAAGCAAATATCCGCATTTTTTTAGAGAAGAAAACCATGTGGAAAAGAGCCATAACACCCAACCTAATCGGTACCATTTGATGTCTGGCCTTTATATAGAGTATAACCTAACTTTTGTGTATGCGATCTTTACTTTTCCTTATTGTTGTGATTTCGACGTGCTTAAGTTGCTCCAAAGGTACGGAAGTGGTCAGTACTGGTTTATGTGTTGCCCCTCCGTTTACCGAAGAAGAGTTGTCCGACTATTACAATTTAGTCTTGGAACGTGACTACCTATATAATCTCGGCCAAAGTTGTACAGAACTGCGTTATCAAGAGCGAATTCCTACGCCGACAACCCTAGACACGACTCCCATCGATATTGTTTGGCGTATCGATACCGATATCCAATCATATGAAGTCGATTTTGCCCAAAATCGCCATCTTTCCATTCCCAGGAAAGAGACCGTTTTGTCTATGCAAATCAGTTTAAATGGAAACTGGACCGTTTTGAAAACGAATCATTGGATCGTTCGACAATCATTCGATGATCCTGGTGAATTTTCCCTGAAGTTATACATTGAAGACCTCGAACAGGCAATCTACTACGTCAAGCAATGCGACTATCATTGTCTGGACGTCATCATTGTTGACGACTAGTATTTAAGACAACCATTGCTTGATCAACTTCCCGATCAAATACAGCAAAGGGAAAAAACTCACACAGGCAAAGGCGATTAACCGTCTCTTGAACATTGGATAGGTATTCAGGTCGACTCCTCCATCCTTTATTTCTTGTTTTCTTTCAGTTGTTTTCATTGGGAATTGATTTAACCTTTAATGGGGTAAGCGTTTTTTTAGTACTCCATAGGTAAATACACCGGTCAGTGCCCCGAAAAAAATTAGTAGAGCAGCGGGATGGCCGGTTCCTAAAAGTGCGTAAATAGGCGCTACACATAGGCCGGTCAAGACCCAACCGAACCCGAAAAGCAACCCACCAATGGTCTGGGCCCTCCAGTACAATGGCTTGGGGGTTATCTCAATGGGAACACCATCAAAAGTTTTCAGCTGGTAGCGCCGAATCAGCTGTACCGTAACCGTACCCACCAAAACAGCCGAACCAAAAATACCGAACATATGTAGGGACTGAAATCGAAACATTTCCTGAATACGAAACCAGGTCAGTGCCTCGGATTTAACGATCAATACTCCAAAAAAGAACCCGGACAATAAAAATTTCGCATGCTGCATGACGAAGATGATTTATTGAATTACAAATGGCAGAATCAGAAAGGTAAATATGACGCCACCGGCGAAAAAAGCTAGAATGGCAATGGCAGACGAAAGACTGAATTGAGAGAGCCCCATGAAACCATGACCTGAGGTGCACCCGCCGGCATATCGGACGCCAAAACCAACCAAAAAGCCACCACCCATTGAAAAGAATAAACCTTTTAAAGACCAGAGATGATGGGTGCCAAAAATCTCTTCAGGCAATAGACCGCTTAAGTCATTTAAGCCGAGCGCCAGCAGATCTGTTTGGGTGGTCAAAGCGATCTCGACTTCCTCGACACGGTAGAAAAAGCCATAGGTCACGGAAGCTCCCAAGGCAACCCCCAATACAAACAATAAATTCCATAAGTCTTTCCGATAATCGTATTGGAAATAGTCGACCTGATTGGGGATCATGGCACAAAGATGCCGGAACGAAGAAGAAGCTCCCAACATCTTGTTGCCCCAGAATAGCAACAAGGGAATGGTGGCTCCCATTAACGGCCCTACGACATACCAGGGCCATGGTTCATACAGGAACTGTTGAATCGTTTTCATTGGTAATAGATTTAGGGTTCAACTTGAGAAAAATATTCATTAACCGAAAGACCATTGCAGCTTTTATGAGTAATTGGCTGCAGATTTCTATCCATTAACAATTGTTGCAAAATAGGACCATGGAGCACAATCAAAGAAAAAAAACTTATATGCTATTTACCTTCAATCATTATTTATTGTAAATATGATCATTACTCATTATATTTAATGCCAATAAGTGCTCCAGTTAAAAAACCGACCTATATTCAACCGCATCCCCAGTTTAGTAATCCGTAAACTAAGTCCCACCTAGTAAACGATCATAGCATCGACCTTCAAATCATTTATTCATCTCAAAAATTAAGACAGCCATGAAAGTACTTCCTTGCATGCTCTATCTGCCATTTCTGCTAATCAGTCAACTCCTAACGGCTCAATCGGTCCCGATTGAAAAAGTTATCGCGAAAGCAGAATCCTATTTAGGCCGTTCCCATTGTTTAAGATCTTCCAATTCCGATTGCCTGGATTGTTCTAAGTTGACGAAGATCAGCTTCACGGAAGTAGAAATCGACCTGCCCAGGATATCCCGGTCTCAGGCCAACTTCAAAGGTCCGAAAATCTACCGACTGCTGGACTTAAGAAGAGGAGATCTGATCTGTTTTTCGTGGCCAGGTGGTGAAATCAGTCACGTCGGCATCGTCCTGGAGAATACAGTGGATGATATCCGCTTTATCCACACTTCTCTCTCCAAGGGAGTTACCACGGATTGGTACAATGACTGGAACAATAAAATATTTCGATGGGGAGTCCGGTTAATCGACGGATCAGGTGTCAATGAGCCCGTCGTAACTGATTTACCCGTTCCCGTGCAGGTATCTACCGTCAAACAACCATTGCAGACCACTACTCCAATTGTGGGTCGTCAATTCCCAGAGGGGTCCGAGCGGCCATTGCAACAATTCGAGATCGAGGCCTTAAGCTGGTTTGATCGAAAGGTGATGAAAAACGAGATCTACGCCAAGTATGGTTATGAATTCCACATTACCGGGCTAATGATTAAGCATTTCGAAAAAAATCAATGGTACCAAAGCATTCCGAAGAAGACTACGAATGCAGGTAGGATATACCTTGAAGAAATGTCGGACATTGAACGTAGAAACGTCGATTTGTTAATAAAGTATGAATCCGTTCGTTAGTATTGTATTTTTGAAGGGGTTGCCCTTAAGTTGGCCAACCTCTTCCATAAAATACGATACATCCAATGAAGAGAGGAATTACATTTATTGCTGTCCCTGTTGTTGTCTTGGGAAGCATATTTGCCCTGGGACCAAAAGCATCTTTTCCTGATTTTGATCCAGCCATCGCACCGATCGCTATGTCCTTGGAAGATTTAGATGCTTTCATTGCTGCCAAGGAATCAGAAGTTGCCAACCTAAAGCCCAACAATCAGTCTCGCATCATTTGGGCCGACTCTATTCGGCAAACCGATTTTGCCGTTGTTTACCTCCACGGGTTTTCCGCAAGTGGTATGGAAGGCGATCCAGTGCATATTAACTTTGCCAAGAAATTTGGATGGAACCTCTATATACCGAGATTAGCAGGACATGGTATTGAAGACGAAGATGCCTTTGCCGGCTTGACACCTCAGGACTTGATCGACTCTGCTAAAGAAGCCATCGCCATTGGACAGTTGCTAGGAAAAAAGGTGATCGTTATGTCAACCTCGACCGGCGGAACGCTATCCATCTACCTGGCCGCGACTAATCCGGAAGCCATTTTTGCGCAAATTCTTTATTCTCCCAACATTGACTTATATAGTCAAGCAGCAGATATTCTCACTTACCCCTGGGGACTTCATATTGGTCAAATGGTAGAAGGAGAAAGACGTTATCTTCACGATGTAGAAGGAGAAGCCCGTAACTACTGGACCATGACTTACCGTTTAGAAGGAGTGGTCACCCTGAAGTACCTAATGGAACACACGATGAAACCGGAAATCTTCCGCAAGATCAAACAGCCCTTATTTCTTGGTTACTACTACAAAAATGAAGAGGAACAAGACCACATCGTCTCAGTGGAAGCGATGCAACAATTCTTTAACGAAGCCGGAACTTCTAATGACAACAAAATAAAACGAGCCTTCCCCGAAGCTAATCATCACGTCATCTGTTCCCGATTCCGATCTAAAGCGGTAGATGAGGTAACATCCGAAACAATCCGTTTTGCCGAAGAAATACTGGGCATGTAAATACAAAAGAGTTATTATGAAACAAATACTACGAATGGCCACCCTGGTCATCAGTTTGGGGGCCCATCCCTTATTAAGTCAAATCGCTCCCTCCCAGCGACTGGTTGTTGAAGTTGCAGAAAGTGAATTTGTTCACTCCATACCGGAGCTTATCGATGCTCCATTTATGAGTTATGCCATAAGTTGGCAGGGAAGTTCACAACAGCTCCAGATCCGATTTTCGAATAAAGACGGTGAATGGGATCCATGGATCAACATCGAAGCCGACAGCCATCTTGGAGCACCGGCACAGAATCGATACGTAAGTAAATTATATACCGAAACCGACCGGGTTGACTCCTTCCAATTATCGTTCGGTACGTCCTCTTCCAAAATACGGGTCCACTTTTTCAATCCAGGATACTCCGCATCTGTTACATCGTTTCAACCGTCGGTAGCCGGTAATTCTTCATTCGATGTGGCGTGTGATCAACCGAGCTATCTTGATCGAGACGACTGGTGCAGCAACTGTCCGGGTGATGCAACGCCACAACCTACAGAGGTCTCCCATATAATCGTACACCATTCTGCCGGCACCAATAGCGCAAATGACTGGGGAGCAATTGTTCGTGCGATCTGGGACCTACACGTCAATACCAATGGCTGGGATGACATTGGATACAATTGGTTGATCGACCCCGACGGCATCATCTACGAAGGTAGAGGAAACGATCTGCAAGGTGCCCATTTTTGTTCAAAAAACTCTTTGACAATGGGAGTTTGCTTACTGGGCACATTTACCAATCGCGCTCCAACTGACCAGGCCATCAGCAGCCTTCGGAGTTTATTGGCCTGGAAGAGTACAGAAAGAAACATCGATCCTGACGGAAGCTCCTTACACGCACCTTCGGAAGGTGTATTGACCAATATTTCCGGTCATCGCGACGGATGTAGCACGGCTTGTCCGGGGGATCGGTTCTATCCACTACTCGATCAAATCAGGTTGGATATAGCACAGGAGGTTGCCCTTGGATGTAACCTTAGCACCAGCACCCGGGAATGGCACCGTCCTTTCTCGGTAGAAGTGATGCCAAATCCCGTACGGAACCAACATGCTAAAATCCTTATAAGACACCAGGAAAGAGCAGAAGTCCAGATTTCCATCATTGCCAGTAACGGTGAGAGATTATTGGTGAGGAGATTGATAAACGCAGATCGGTCAGTGACCGAATTGCCACTGACCGATCTGCCATCCGGCATCTATTTTTTGAGGGTAGAAAGCAAAGACTACACTATTTCTAAAAAAATCATTGCCGTCGATTAAAGGTCCTCAGTTTCACTTGCGCCATCAAGTTCGGCGTTATTGACCGCCTCGACCTCTTTGTCGATGTAGTACAAACTTTGTGGTCCATTGCCAATCAACTTTATTTTATCAAGGATCGAACGCATCAGGTTCTCCTCTTCCCTTTGTTCCTTGATGTACCATTGCAGAAAGTTCTCGGTTGTATAATCAGATTCGGACTTTGCAATGGTCAATAACTTATTGATCGATTGAGTCACTTTCTGCTCATGGGCGTAAACCATCTCGAATACCTCTTGGACTGAATCAAATTCTTTGGGAGGTTGTTTCACCGCAGGCGCAATAGCGTGGGCATCCACCTCGCTAAGGTAATCGAAAATGCGCAGCATGTGAGCACGTTCTTCATCCGATTGGCGCCGCATAAATTGCGCCGAACCTTCCAGACCCTCTTTATCGAACCAGGAAGCCATTGAAAGATATAAAAACGAAGCGTACCCTTCCAAAACGATTTGTTCATTGAGGGCTTTAGTCATTTTTTTGGATATCATCAGAAGTTCAATTTTAGGATATTTGATAAAAATGTACTATTTACGTCTACTCGTTCTTTTCCCTTATTACACGTTAATTCCAAATACAATTCTTTTACGAAAAGAGGAGCATGGGCATGAATAGTACCAAAGTAATCATCAGAAACCTGGATTTTCATCCGGGTCTTTATAACCCATCAATGTAGTAATTGGTTGTCTGAAATTAAAGATATTTTCCAAATCACCATAAATTGAAAGGTTCAATTTCGAAATTGCATTGGTGGATACCTCTGATAATTGCATGGTCTCTTGGGCTGGACGACTATAATCGCAGATTTCGATCAATTCAATTTTGAGATAAACAGCCTTACCAAGGTGGCAACAAGAGTAACAATCAGAACGATGATAAAGACACTCAAGAGAAAACCGAAATAGCCCAAGAGGTAAGCGCATATTCCCTTAATGATCGAAGGAAGCACTTTCCGCTTAAAGATTTTGCTGGTTATTATACCTAAATAAAGCCCCCATAAAAACACACTGATTGTCAAGGCATAGGCACTGGTTTGAAATAGATAAACCGATAGAAGACTGAAAGGTAATCCGACAACCGTTGCTTGTCCTAAAACGAAAGTGTTCAGAATGAGGTGCTCGCCATAATTGTAGTGTCCTTTCCGAAAAAGCCTGGCGGAGAAAAAACTTACAAAGGGAATGAGCAAGAGCGGAATTAAGTTCATAAAAGGGGCCATTGCCTCCTGAGTTCTTGCTGAAGATTTGCGGGCCTCCTCAGTCAATTCGACATCTCCGGAAATAAGGGCTGAATTAAACTCATTCGCAATAATTTCAAAAACACCAAAATACAGGTTGAGTAAAACACTAATACCAACAATGATAAACGTGTAACGCAACGGATGATAATAAGGTCTTGTTTTACCGCTAACAAAATCGTCGACCACTTGTGCGGGGGCGATTAACATCATTTTCATGGTGTACCAAAACCCGCTTTCGAAGTTGGTTAAAATTTGAATAAAACTGATGAAAAAGCCTTTTGCAGTGAATCTTTCGGTGTGATGTTTTTGCCCGCATTGGCCACAATAGTCTCCTTGTAACGGGGCCTTGCAGTTGCGACAGTGGCTGGTTGGTTCCATAGTGTAGCGTTATGAGGAATTCTCCAAAGCTACTATATTTTGTCAGGACTGTTAAGAAAACAGCCCTGACATACAATTTGATTGGGTTAATTTCTTCCTCTCGGTCCGCGGTTTTGACGGCGCTTTAGCATAAACTCCTCGTAGGTCTTTAGTTGTTGTTCATTCAGTATCTCCTTCAATTCGGCAGTTTGTTGTTGGCGAAGTTCCCGCATCTTATCAAACATGGCGCTTCGATCTGCTCCCTGATTGTTAGCGCGCATCTCCCGCATCTGGCCGCGATACTTCTGAGTAATGGCTTCGAATTGACTAGTTTGCTCCTCATCTAAATTTAGAGCTGCCATTAGTTCGGCCTGTTGCTGGGCAAACTGTCCACCTCCGGGTCGGCCGTTCGGGTTTCTGGGAGGTGGTGCAGTGGTCATACCAGTATCGGAAGCTGAACTCGTGACTTGTATTGTAGTTTGTTTTGAAGACCCGCAACCAAAAACTAGAGTGACAGCGAGAAGAACAATTAATTTCTTAATTTTCATTGCGAAGAAGATTTATTTTCTAATCAAGTAAAATCAGCCGTCAATCGCGGCCTGGACCTATTAGACAATACCATTTAAACTTTTTTTCCAAGCAATTGTCCAAAACTTGAACAATGGAGTTAACAAACTCACATCCAAACAACTATATTTTGGAGAATAATAATTATAATAGGAGAGCTACTGAAAAGTAAAAGTTTAACTAATTTTGTAGAGTGCCTAAAGGGAAAACCAAACTAAATTAATTGTTGATGTTTGTGACAGGCCAACCAAAAAAAGATAGTAACACGCTCAAGGAAATCTTTGATTCCCTCCACCCTCGTATTTTCAATTTTGTTCTGAAACACACTGCAGATCATGAACAGGCTTTGACTTTAACTACAGACTTATTGAAAGAAATCTGGAACTCGAACCATGAGCACAAAGATGCGATTAGCTTAGAGCATTCCGCATTTCTTTTGGCGCAAAAAGCAATACTCGATCACTATCGAGCAAAAATTGTGGAACGCAAATCTTACGACTTTATACTGAACGAATCACGCAAAATCGAACCGCGACCCGAAAATCATAAGCAACCAGA
>JANQRV010000612.1 GCA_028284395.1 Saprospiraceae bacterium | reverse complement strand
GCAATGTCAGCGTTGGCCTGGAAAATTCCATTTTGAACGTAGCCATAGAAAGAGGAAATGGGCGAACCTTCCTGAATGATTAGATAATTACCCGAGAATCCAAATCCGCCGTAGATGATTCTTTGGGCAAACTCCGGAAGCTCAATCACTTCATTGGTTACGGTCGACAAAACCAGGTCGGTCTCCCAGGAGAATTCACCGGTGATGTTTTTCGTATTAATGGCGAAGTCGAAACCACTGTTCCTCACCTGGCCCAAGTTGACCCGAACCCCCGTAAAGCCTGTCGTAAACGGGACCGGTTGGTTGAAAAGCTGGTCAAAGGTATTCCGCGAATAATACTCGATGCTACCGGCAATGCGATAGTCAAACAGGCCGAAATCGATTCCGATATTCAGCTCCTTGGTGGTTTCCCAAACCAAGTCTTCATTAGGGATGCGGGCGGGAATAGCTCCCGTTTGTAAGGCGCCACCAAGTACTGCATTACTTCCTGCTCTAAAAGTTTGGATGGTTTCGAAGTTATTGATCCCTTGGTTGCCGATCTCTCCGTATCCCACCCGGAATTTGAGATTGCTAAATAGGTTTTGATTGGCCATAAAGGGTTCTTCGGTAATTTGCCAACCAACCGATGCCGATGGGAAATAGGCGTATTTATTCTTATCAGAAAAACGGGAGGTACCATCTACCCGCAGGGAGGCCGTCAGAATATACTTGTCCTTGAAGGAATAATTGACCCGTCCGAGGTAAGAATTGAGTCGGTTGATGGATTTACCGCTTGAGATGATGAAGGTTTCTGCGTTGCCGCTCTGAAGCAGATTGGTTTCTGTTACATGGGAAAGAAAGTCACTGGCTACGGTCTGAACAAATCTGTTTTCGAAGTTTTCGAAGGTGACGCCTCCCAGTGCTTTGAAACTGTGATTGCCTACATCGTATTCGTAGGAGAGCAAGTTTTCTAACAGCCAATAAGTGCTTTCATTCGTCCGAACGGTTGCTCTTCCATTCAGGCCCCGACCGATTTGGAATAGGTCATTTTCGTAGCGATCGGCGCGAAAGTTGTCGAGTTCAGTTCCCAGCCGCACCGTTGCTTTTAATCCTTTTATGATCTCGTATTCGCCATATGTGGTAGCATACATCGTATTTCGGACATTGGCTTGATCCCAGCCTTCCAGTAAGGCCATTGGGTTTTCGATGGCCACCAGGGGGTTGACATCAAAATAGCCCTCTTCATTTCTATCGGGGCCGATGGTGGGATCAAACAGAAGCGCCGCGGATAGTACGCCGACGCCTTCATTGGTTCCGCGCCCAAGTCTAATCACATCCGTTGCTGCTCGGTTGGCACTGAGGTTAAGCCCTATTCGAAATTTGTTACTTGCCTTGAGCTCATAATTGATCCGGGCATTGTATTTCTTTTCGCCCGATTCCCTAATGACCCCTTCCTGATCCAGATAGTTGAGAGAGACGTAATAGGTAGAATTGCTGCCTCCTCCCTGTAGCGAGACCTGATGGTTGTGAATGATGGCATTTCGAAAAATAATGTCTTGCCAGTCGAAACCGTCTCCAACAGCAGCAATCTTTTCTGGAGAATGGATGATACCTCCGCCTGATTCGACATTGATGTCATTGAGTACCGTAAGGTATTCCCGGCCATTGAGCATATCGACCCGGTCTTTTACGTCTTGGAAACCGATGTAACCGTTATAGCTAACGTCCATTTGTCCTTGACGTCCCTTCTTGGTGGTGATCAGGACCACTCCGTTGGCGGCCCTTGAACCATAAATGGCAGATGCCGAAGCATCTTTTAGAACTTCGATGGATTCGATATCATCCGGACTCAATGCGGTAACGGATCCACCAGGTAGTCCGTCGATCACGACGAGTACTTCATTACTACTATTGATAGAGTTTACACCGCGGATTTTGATTTCCACTGCTCCACCGGGGGCTGAATTGGCTTGGTTGATCTGTACACCGGAAGCTTTGCCGTCCAATAGTTGTAGCGCTGAAGTATTGGCACCCTTTACAAAATCTTCGGATTGAACGGAGACTACGGCTCCGGTCAAATCTCGCTTTTTCTGGGTACCATAACCAACTACGACTACTTCGTCGAGGGTTGTGGTACTTTCGGCCAATGAAACATCGAATTGTGTTTGATTACCGACTTCCACTTCTTTCGAGGTATAACCGGTGTAAGAAAATACAAGAATCTCGGCATCGTCGGGTGCTTCCAGGGTGAAAGTTCCATCAAAATCGGTTACGGAACCGGTGGTGCTTCCCTTTACCAGGATGGTCACGCCGATCAATCCCTCCCCTTTGTTATCCGTAACTTTACCAGTCAATGTTTTCTGGGCGATGAGTGCAGTGTTGCCACCGATCATAAGAAATATCAAAACGGCGATTTTGAAAACGTGTCTCTGGTAGGAGTGTAAAGAAGTCGATTTTTTCATGTTTCGTTAAGATTTAGATGAAATAATGAAGAAGTGTTTATTTGTTGGGTAGTACGGAGTAGCAGATCATTCCGCTTGAAAAGCGGAGGATGGAACACAAGACCGTTTATTCGTATTGAATGGATTAGTTGTTGAAACGGAGTGTTTGCGTATTAAATTTGGTGGGTTGATTTTTGAAAATAGATATATTCTGATACATTACCAAGTTCATGAAACAATATATTGGGAAGTTGCGAATTGAATGTATTTCCCTATTCTTTTAGGCCGAGAAAACCCCGTTCTACAAATCTACCGAAAAGGGTAGGTGGTCGACAAGATTTGTATGGTGGAAGATAAAAAAGGGGAAATGTTTGGTTCTCCAATATCAATTGTGCATTTTCATAATACCATTGTAACTGTTCTGCCATTTAAACCTCATTCCATTTTTCTCGTTATCCATTAGTCTTAGGACTTGCATTGCTGGAAGCGAATGCGAAACAGCAATTGCTGCGATGGCCGTTAAGACGTGGTGTATATCATGAAGGTATATGAATGGTTACAGGTATTTTGCACTTACTATTAAGAAACATATGACGACAACCCGACGCCACTTCTGGATCAGTGCTTTATTGCTGCTATTCTCTTTTCCAATGATCTGCCAGGATTTAGATCAGTTACAGATTACAGCCAATTTTCAACAAGAATCATTGAGCTCCATTTTAAAGGATCTGGACGAAAAGTATCCGATTACCATTTACTATCCCGATGTAGGAATAGCGGAGCAAGGCCTTTCTTTTTCTTTTGACCGGACTCCCATTTTTGATGTTTTGGATCAGGTTTTGGCGACCACAAAACTGGGATACATGACCTATCGCAATTACTTGGTGGTTATTGGTGATAAAGAAGCCCTTTTGCGAGAATATTCAGCCGATTATTTCAAGGCGGTCGAGAGTTTGTTAGATGGAGAAGAAGTTTTGGAAAAGGGAGACCTGTCTTTTCAGACTGGGGTAGCCAGCGATATCAATCCGACCGGGAAGGCCCTGGTAAAGGGCAACGTATTTGACTCGGAAAGTAAGGAGACAATCATTGGAGCTACACTGAGTTTTCCCGACCTCAATATTGGTACGGGAACTGATGCCAATGGTGATTTTGACCTATCGCTTCCGATCGGAAAGCACAAAATGGTCGTTTCATATTTGGGATATAACACAGTCAATACTTCGATCAACGTCTTTAATGACGGTGCTATTGAAGTGCCATTGGATAATGTGAGTGTAATCTTGGAGGAAGTGGTGGTAGAGGCAGAATCGGCCGATGCAAATGTACAACGCGCTACGGTAGGCGTCACCAGCTTAAAAATGGAAGAGATCCGAAAGTTACCTACTTTTCTGGGAGAGATCGACGTGATCCGAAGCTTGCTGCAACAACCTGGAGTAAGCAATGCCGGTGAAGGAGCGAGTGGATTCAATGTTCGTGGCGGGGATGTCGATCAAAACCTGGTCTTGATGGACGAACATTTTGTGTTCAATACCTCACATGCACTGGGTTTCTTTAGTGCTTTCAATTCGGATTTGATCAATCGATTGACGCTTTATAAAGGGCATATCCCTGCTCAATTCGGCGGCAGACTATCATCCGTGTTGGAAGTAGAATTGAAAGAGGGTGATCGTGAACAGTTTCGGATGAAAGGAGGAATCGGTGTTGTATCTAGCCGAATCAGTGCGCAGGGGCCGGTGATTAAGGACAAGAGCAGCTTCATTGCCGGTTTTCGAGCTACCTATTCCGATTGGGTGTTGGGATTGATAAAAGTTCCGGAAGTCAAAAACAGTTCCGCGAGTTTTTACGATGCCAATTTTAAATATTCCCATCGCTTTAATGAAAATAACCAGGTGTCCCTGTCTTTTTACTCCACTCAGGATGATCTTTTATTCAACGACCAGTTTGGTTTTAAGTATTCGACAGTCGGAGGCCAGTTTACCTATCGGGCTGTTTTTAATCCTAAATTGCTTTCAACCTTTTCATTGACTGCCAGCGAATACCGCGGTACGGGAACTGAATTGCAGGATTCTTTGCAAGCTGCGACGCTTTTCAGTAGTTATAGATATTACAAAGCGAAAGAGATATTGACGATTCTGCCAAATGATAAACTGGAGATCAAAGCCGGATTATCCAGCATACTTTACAATGTTTCGCCTGGTGAACGTTCGCCTTTTGATGATTTGTCAACAGTAGAGCCGCTGACATTACAGGATGAGCAGGCTTTGGAATCCGCCGCTTTTGCTAATCTGGACTGGACGCTAAGTGATCGAATTACTGCCTCAGCGGGTTTGCGTTTCATGCTGTATCAATACTTGGGACCGCGAACATATTTCAACTACGAAGATCCCCTTAATCCCAGTAATGAGACCATAACTGGACAAACTGCGGTGACCGATGGCAGTCAAATTGCCAGTTTCAATAATTTGGAGCCCCGGTTTTCCATGCGCTATCTAATCAATTCCAAGTCTTCACTCAAACTAGGTTACAGCCGAACTTCTCAGTACATTAATCAATTGGCCAATCTGGTTACGCCGACACCGGTTAGTATTTGGCAACTGAGCAACCAATACGTCGATCCGCGACTTGCACACAGCTTCTCCATCGGTTATTTTAAAAACTTTGGCGACAATACCTGGGAAACCAGTTTGGGAGGCTATTACCGCTACATTGATCAATTGACGGATTTTAAGGATTTTGCGGTTTTGACGGCAAATCCCAACATCGAGACCGAATTGTTGAGAGGAACTGGCCGAGCCTACGGAGCGGAACTCAGTCTTAAGAAAAAGAAGGGAACGCTCAATGGCTGGGTGAGCTATACATTTTCCCGTGCTTTGCAGAAAGTGGCGGGCATCAATGATGGAGATTGGTATCCGGCGTATTACGACAAACCACACGATCTTACCATGGTGGCCAATTGGCAGCTGACGGGCCGAATCAACATGGCCTTCAATTTTAATTATAGCCAGGGGCGGCCGATCACCGCACCGGTTGCCAAGTACAGTACCGGTGGTGGAAGATTTTCGGTCCTGGAATACTCCGGTCGAAATCAGGTGCGAATTCCGGATTATCACCGCTTGGATATGGCCATTACCGTTGACAAGGGATACAAAAAAACCCAGCGGCTCAAATACAACTGGACTTTATCTTTGTACAACTTATATGGCCGAAGAAATGTGTACTCCGTCTTTTTTGAACCGACGACAGGTCTGCCCAGAACGGTACGACTTTCTGTATTGGGCAGTGCTTTTGTTTCTCTGACGATTAATTTCTTTTATCAATGAGGATGAATTACAAAAAACTATTTATGCTGCGAAGGTTCGTGTTTCTCTTTTGCATTGCTGTCCTGCTTTATGGTTGTTTTGATGAAATACAGCTGGATGTCCCGGATCTGGAAGGGCAGAAGATAGTGATCGAAGGTAGTGCGATCAAAGGGGATGAAACGCTGGAAGTGCTCTTTTCTGTGCGGACACCGGCTTCAGCGGCTTCTAATAATGAACCTTCGACCATCATTCCGATCTCCGGAGCTCATCTGATCATCAATGATCTGGCATTTCCGGAATATCAATTATTCAACGACTCTACCATGCTATTGCCGCTTACCCTATTTGAACCCCTGGTAACGATCGACAATGGCAGTACTTTTCAGTTAGCGGTCCAATTGCCCGATGGACGCAATTACGAATCCGCGCCGGAGGTTCTTTTTCCAGTTACCGAGCCGGAGCAAGTAGACGTAGAATTGATTGTCCGACCAGAGGTCAACTCTTCAGGCAATGTTGTCAACCGAAACTTTGTGGAAATTTCTATTTCTACTCCGTTGATCAATGCCATTGGTGAAAAAGCTTTTTTGCGGTGGGAAATGGACGCCATCTATCGTTTTGTCGAAGCGCCTCCTCCCGATGACAACCCTTTTGAGCAGATGTTGACCTGTTATGTGCCCAGGAATATCGGTCTTAATAATGTAGTGGTCTTCAATGGACGCAAGTCTACCGACAACCGCCTGACGCGATTTCCATTGATCGAAGAGCCGGTGACTCATCAATTTGCCCATGGTTTTTTGGTGTCTGTCTTTCAGCAATCCCTGTCGCCTTCTGCCTTTGAATACTGGGACCAGGTCCAACGCAATAATACACAATCAGGTGGCTTGTTCGACCCGGTTCCCGGTGAGGTGATCAGCAACATTAGCAATGTTAATGATTCGGAGGAAAAAGTACTCGGCTTCTTTTATGTGACACAAGCCGATACGATCCATCGGTTGATCAAAACGCAAGAAGCGGGCCGACCTCGTGGTTTCTGTTTTGGTCAGGAGTTTTTGGAGGATCCGGATGATGGTATTTGCCAAAATTGTCTTGAAATCAGAGGGGCTACTCTTGAGCAACCGGATTATTGGATAGACTAAATTAGATTTCTGTGAAGCATTTGTCGACTATTTATATGGCCTGCACTTTAATCCTCTATACGACTGGAGGGTATTCCCAGACCAATTCAATGGTGCACTTCTCCAAGAGTTTTTATACCAGCGGGGAGGTTGTTTGGTATAGAGTTTACTTGACTGAAGGTTTTCCAAAGGCAGCAAAAGTTATTGCCGTGTCCGTATACCAAGCTCAAAGAGGATTGGTGGATCAATTCCATCTTTTGAGTGACTCGACGTCAGCGACTGCCTCGGGCTATTATCGAATCCCACACGATTGCTCCTCCGGTGTTTATGAGTTTGTGTTTACCGCTTTTGAGAAGGGCACCAATTTTCCCGTTACGCTAGCCGAAGCCAGTGTTCCGATCTACAATGATTTGCAGGGAAATACGGCAACTTCCGCCGCGGAATCTCCATCTAGTGCCGCTTTAGGGACTCCGAAGCCATCCGGTGATTTGAAAATTTTGATCAAAACCAATGCCTCCTCTTACAGTCCAAGAGAGAAGGCTGCTGTTATGATCGAAGTCAGGGATGAAAGCGGAGCACCGGTAGAAGCCCAGTTGTCGATTGCCATCCGCGATGAAAGATTGACCACCATCAATCACCCGTTGTTTAGTACCCTCAAAACGGGGAAAGAACCTTCTTTGGACAAAGAGCTAGCCAACGAAATTCCGATCAGCGGGACCTTTAAAGGACCAGAGGGGGAAGACCTGGTCAAAAAGGGAAATATGGGCGTTTATATGATCACTCAAAGGCAATTCACTTATTTTCAGTCAAAATCCAATGGAGATTACAGCTTCGAAGTTCCGAATACCTACGGACCTTTTTCACTGCATTTTCGCAGTTTTTTGCCGGCAAATCTTCAAACCAGAGTTGACCGGGACGTACCTCACCGCAAATTGAAAACGGAACTTCCAATGCTGCCTGAGATCGCAGAGTATCTTCGGCTAAGTAAGAAACGGAAATCTATTTTTCATTTATTTGGCATGACGGAAAATGCCTTTGAAGTGGAGGACAAAGTAGTACAGGAACAAACGCTGGAATATGATGCCAGTTATTGGATCGATGAATATGAGCCGTTTCCGGATATCAAGACTTTTTCTAAGGAGTTGTTTTTGCCATTGCGAATTCGCCAGGATAAGGATGGTAATTATCTGGTACGGGTATTTAATCCCGCTCAGAATGTCAGAAGGTATTACTCCAAACCTCCCATTTTCCTAATTGATGGCAAACTAACCGGCAATGAAAATATCTTTGCCAATCTGGAACTTAGTGAGATTGAAAATCTACATCTGGTATGGGATTTTCCTAAGCTCAAAGCCTATTTTGGGCCTTTGGGGTACCGTGGAGCAATTATTGTCGAAACGAAGAATGGTAATTTTGAACTGCCGGAAGAAGACCTGGCCGGGCTTTTTGATTTCAATGGCATACAACCTCCGGCTAATTACCCGATTCAGCCAGGGGAAGCTTCTAAGATATCAATCCATCCTACCCTTTTCTGGGCGCCAAATGTACAAACGAACTCCTCTGGGACCACTACACTTTCGGTGCCGTTATCGGATGACCAAAGTCGTTTTGTGATAGAGGTAATGGCACAAGATCACAATGGGAACCAAGGGGCTGGTTACCAAACTTTTGAAGTTGCTTTAAAACAGTGATCAAGCCACTTTTTCCAACCGAACCCTTACGTTTTTGTGATAGGGCGTCTTTGCTAATGGATCACAGTAATCCACTGCGGTAAGCTGGTTAGCTGCTGCGCCAACCGTTTTATAATCTGCTGCGCCATCGTAATGTAGACCATAACCATGCGGCATAGATACAATGCCGGCTGGCACCTCGTCGGAGACCTTAGCGATGATGTGGATTTTGCCAGAGGCGGAGGAACAAAGTAAGGTATCGCCTGATTCTATGCCCAAAATAGCCGCGTCTTCCGGATTGACTTTCATGGCACCTTCTTTGTCGACTTTGCGCCACTCCGGGTTTCGCAATATCGTATTGGCGTTATAAGTTCTTCTTTCGCCAGCTATGAGGTTGTACGGGTATTGTGCTTCAAGTAAGGCGATCTCTTTGGCTGTTTGAGGCAGGTCGTCAAGCCACTGCAAGAGTTCGGGGATCGAAAGGTGAACTTTCTTGTCGGGATGTCTGATTAGTTCCCAATGGTTTTGGGGAGCGTGATCGACCAGTTTGATACCGCTGGGATTGGTCAGCAGCTTGTGGAAAATCTCCTCGCCAAGAGCCGGACCAGTTTTTTCAAACCCCACCTCGTTGAGCTCTTTCTGATACTTTTGAGCGTATCGGTGCGCTGTAAACCACAATACAGCTGCTGCCTCCGCTCCATTCGGGAGTGCTTTTCCCAGGGTTTCTTTCAAAAGTACCGGACCGTAGCGATTCCATCCGGGATTTTGACTTACTGCCTGCATAAAAGCCATCTGAAAAATTCCCTTTGAGGGGTCCTGGCGATCTTGAACAGCGGCAGTAGCGAGTTCGTTTAGACTGTCCTGTGAAATTTCACCCATCGCTTTCAGTATCCTGGTGTGAATTTCAGGTTCAGACAGAGTGTTGGCCAAAGCCTTGACAACTGGCGGACGTAAATGGACAGAATTATTGGAAAAGAAAGCCGCTTCAAATTTCTCAAACTGTGATGCTGCCGGTAATACGTAATGAGCCGCACGGGCGGTTTCCGTCATGGCCACATCGATAACCACCATAAGGTCCAGTTTGGCGTAGGCTTTTTCTTGTGCCGGAATGTCAGCATAAGAACTCAATGGATTGGCACTTTCTACTACCAATGCTCGAATCCGTTTGGGATGATCACTGTCTATTTCCTGCGGCAGAATATTGGGCGGAAATAATTTACCGATCCCACGTGTCTTTGTGACCTGTGTAACCACTCCTCCTGCCTCCGGATCTTTGGAATGGCCGAGCAATGGAAAAAAATAGGAGACCAGGTGATTGGTGCCGTGTTTTCCAAAATTGCCGGTTACCAAAAACAAGAGCCTGGCCAGGTAGGCATTTAGCGTGCTATTGTAACTTTGCTCAATACCCAAGTCGGAGCGTACAGCCACGGTTTCTGCTGCAGCCATACCCCTTGCTACAGTGCGTACCTGCTCTTCTGAAACGCCCGCAATAGCGGCATACTCCCCGACAGGGATGTCCAGGAAATGGGGTTTGATCTCTTCAAATCCAGTGGTATGCCTGGCGATGAAATCACGGTCCTCAAGACCTTCCTGAATGATCGCACCCAAAATGGCAGACATCAGCCAAGCATCATGCCCGGGTTTGACTTGAAGAAATAGATCTGCTTTTTTGGCGGTTTCCGTTTTTCGGGGATCAATGACCACGAGTGTTCGATTGGGGTCTCGAGCCAACTCGTTGATGACCTTTCGGGCTTTGTGAATACCGTGAGACTGTAGCGGATTAGCACCAATTACTAACACGTACTGGGCGTCTTGGACCGGCTCTTCATAATTGGTATTTTGGCGGCCAAACAGTTTGCCGTGGACCCAGAAATTACCGGTCTTTTCTTGTGCCAATGCAGAGTAAAAATAAGGGGTTCGGCAAGCGGCACGGAGCGCAGAAGCATAAAGCCCTCCCAGGTGATTACCTTGTCCTCCACCGCCAGCATAGGCAATGGTTTCACCACCGTAGGTATCGCGGGTATGTACGAGTTTGTCTGCGATTTCCTGAATGGCTACTTCCCAAGAAATCTCTTCAAAACTACCATCGTCCCGTCTTCTTAAAGGAGCAGTCAGTCGCTTTTGGTCTTGATAATAATTGAGTCGGGTTGCCTTTTGACAAATGTATCCCTGAGAATTAGGATGGTCTTTATCGCCCGTGATTTTGACGAATTTCCCGTGATCATCCACCTCAATTTTGATTCCGCAGTTGAGAGAACACAGAATGCAGGCAGAAGAGTGAGTTTGATTGGCCATATTGCTACGATTGTCTCGGTTGTTAAAAGATTAGATTTTCGCTGCCAGGTAGCAGGCTTCATTGATTGCTTTTTTCGCATCGAGTTCAGCTGCTACATTAGCCCCTCCAATCAGGTGAACGTATTGTCCAGCTGCTTGAAGTTCTTCAAACATTTCCCTAAGAGGTTCTTGTCCGGCACAGACGACAATATTATCTACTTCCAGTATTTTGGGCTCCCCATTGATGGTAATGTGAAGACCTTGATCGTCAATCTTGTTGTAAACGACGTTGGCCAACATTTTGACCTGTTTCATCGCCAGACTAGCTCGGTGGATCCAACCGGTGGTTTTTCCAAGATTCTTACCGTGCTTTCCGGTTGATCGTTTTAGTAGAAAGATTTCCCGAGGAGAAGGTGCAGGTTGAGCTTGGGTGAGGGAACCACCATGCTGGTAGGTCATATCGACTCCCCACTCTTCCATGTATTTTGCTGTATTAAGGCTGGCTGACTCTCCTTCGTGCGCCAGAAACTCAGCCATGTCAAACCCGATTCCCCCAGCTCCGACGATGGCTACTTTCTTACCAACTGGCTTATTTTCGTATAGCACCTCGCCATAGTCCAAGACTTTGGGATGGTCGATTCCCGGAAGGTCTACTCTTCTGGGTGTCACCCCGGTCGCGAGTATGATCTCATCATAGTTACCTGCTTTGAGCTCGGACACCGTGACGCGGTGGTTGAGGGATAAGCGGACGCCGTATTTTTCAATCATCTTTCCATAGTAGCGGATGGTTTCGGCATAATCTTCCTTTCCCGGAATAACTTTTGCCATATTAAACTGACCTCCAATCTCCTTCTCGGCTTCAAACAAATCCACCGAATGACCTCTTTCGGCAGCAGTCGTTGCAAAAGCCATTCCGGCAGGCCCGGCACCAACTACCGCAATCTTCTTCTTTTGGGTAGCGGGCAAGTAGTTCAATTCGGTTTCATGGCAGGCCCTGGGGTTGACCAGGCAGGAACAAACCTGCATGGTAAATGTGTGATCCAAGCAAGCTTGATTACAGGCAATGCAGGTATTGATCTCGTCGCTTCGACCTTCCATCGCTTTTAAGACCAAGTCCGC
>JANQRV010000607.1 GCA_028284395.1 Saprospiraceae bacterium | reverse complement strand
GCGGAGAACCACCCCGTACAAAACGCCGGTTGGCTGACGGAATGGAAGGAGAAAGCCAAAGATAGCAAGACACCGGTACTGGGTATAACCGGCACCGGTGGAGCGGGTAAATCCAGTCTCGTAGATGAATTGATACTGCGTTTTTTGACCAGGTACCCCGATCAAACCATCGGCATCATATCCGTCGATCCTTCCAAAAGAAAAACGGGTGGTGCTTTACTGGGCGACCGTATTCGCATGAATGCCATCGCCAACGATCGCGTATTCATGCGCTCACTCGCCACTCGACAATACAACCAGGCCCTGTCGAAAGACATCGATTCCGCAATCGCCATCTTGAAACAGGCGGGCTTTGACCTCATCATTCTGGAAACTTCCGGCATTGGTCAATCCGACAGTGAGATCGTCGATCACGCCGATCTTTCGGTCTACGTCATGACACCAGAATTCGGAGCAGCTTCACAGCTGGAAAAAATCGACATGTTGGACTTCGCCGACCTGGTTGTCCTTAATAAGTTCGATAAAAGAGGCGCCCTGGATGCATTGAAAGCGGTCCAAAAACAGTACCAACGCAATCGGGAACAATGGGACCAACCCCTCGATCAAATGCCGGTTTTTGGTTCCATTGCCTCGCAATTTAATGACCCGGGTGTGAATGCTATTTTCAATGTATTGAGTAAAAAGCTTTTTCCCGAGCGCACAATGAGTCCGCTCCAAGAAGGGTCGAGCACTAAACAATACATCATTCCACCGGCCCGGGTGCGCTATTTGTCAGAAATCTCGGAGACCATCCGCCAATACGACGATGAAGTGGAAAGCCAAAGCCAGGTTGCCCGACAAATCTTTGCCGTGGAGCAAACTCTGGCCCTGCTTTCGCAGCAGCCACAACAAAGTGCCATCGAGCACACTCAGCAGTTCCTGGCCTCCCAAAAAGAAGCACTCCAACGGCAACTATCTCCCGAAAACCTGGACATTCTCCAGAATTGGGAAAGCAAAAAAGCCTCCTACGCCTCGGACTTCTATACCTACAAAGTGCGGGATCGCGAATTTAAAGTCGAAAACTTCACACAAACCCTATCGCACAACAGGATCCCCAAGATTGCGCTACCCAAGTACCAAGATTGGGGCGAAATTCTCAAGTGGAGTAAACAAGAGAACGTACCGGGAGCTTTCCCATTCACTGCCGGAGTTTTTCCCTTTAAGCGCAAAGGTGAAGACCCTACTCGGATGTTCGCCGGAGAAGGTGGCCCGGAACGCACCAATAAACGTTTCCATTACCTCTCTGCCGGCATGCCAGCCAAGCGACTATCGACCGCTTTCGACTCCGTGACCCTCTATGGGAACGACCCCGATTACCGACCGGACATTTACGGTAAAGTTGGCAACTCCGGTGTAAACATCAGTACACTCAACGATGCCAAAAAGCTGTATTCGGGCTTTGATTTATGCGACCCGAAAACCTCGGTATCGATGACCATCAATGGACCGGCAGCCACCATCTGCGCCTTCTTCATGAATGCCGCCATCGATCAGCAATGCGAACTGTATATCAAAGACCATCAGTTAGAGTCGCTGGTGGAGGATTGCATGAAGCGTCGGTACGACGACCGGGGCCTGGAACGCCCCGCTTACGACGGTCCTTTACCTCCCGGCAACAATGGTCTGGGCCTCATGCTATTGGGCTTGACCGGCGACCAAGTTTTGGAAGCACCAATCTACAACGAGCTGAAAGCCAAAGCCCTTCAGGCGGTCCGCGGCACCGTCCAGGCAGACATTCTCAAGGAAGACCAGGCGCAAAATACCTGCATCTTCTCCACGGAGTTCTCCCTCCATCTAATGGGCGATGTTCAACAATATTTCATCGATCACCGGGTCCGAAATTTCTATTCCGTTTCCATTTCGGGTTATCACATCGCCGAAGCCGGGGCCAACCCCATTTCCCAATTGGCCTTTACGTTGTCCAATGGCTTCACCTTTGTGGAATACTATCTTTCCCGCGGTATGGACATTAATGACTTTGCGCCTAACCTCTCTTTTTTCTTTTCGAATGGAGTGGATCCGGAATACGCGGTCATCGGTCGGGTAGCGCGGCGGATCTGGGCCAAGGCCATGAAACATAAATACGGTGCCAATGAACGTTCCCAAAAACTGAAGTACCACATTCAAACTTCCGGACGTTCACTACACGCCCAGGAAATCGACTTCAATGACATCCGGACCACATTGCAGGCCTTGTATGCAATTTACGACAACTGCAATTCACTCCACACGAATGCCTATGATGAGGCCATCACTACTCCTACGGAAGAAAGCGTGCGTCGTGCCGTTGCCATCCAGATGATCATCAATCACGAATTGGGACTGGCCAAGAACGAAAATCCACTCCAGGGTGCTTTCATTATTGAAGAACTGACCGATCTGGTTGAAGAAGCAGTATTGCTGGAGTTCGATCGCATTACGGAGAGAGGTGGAGTACTCGGAGCCATGGAAACCATGTACCAGCGTGGAAAAATCCAGGAGGAAAGCCTCCATTACGAGACCCTGAAGCACACCGGAGCGTATCCCATCATTGGGGTCAATACCTTTCTGTCTTCAAAGGGTTCGCCGACCATTCTTCCCAAAGAGGTCATTCGCGCTACAGAGGCAGAAAAAGAACTGCAGATCAACAATCTGACGGCACTGCACCAAGCACACGCAAAGAATTCCATTGATAGCCTGAAAGCATTGCAGCAAACGGCACTTGAAGATAAAAATGTCTTTGAGCAATTGATGGAAACGGTCAAACACTGTTCGCTGGGTCAAATCACCAACGCTTTGTTCGAAGTAGGTGGGCAGTACCGGAGAAGTATGTAACCACGAATTTTGCTGCCTAAGCGGTTTCGTCGAAAATGGCCTTTACTTTGGAGGCCACTACCTGTCCCAATTTGATGTGTTGGTCGGGTTCCCAATGGATGCCGTCAACATCGCTGGAGACAACGTATGCTCCCGTATCCAGGTAAGCACATCCCAATTCCTCCGCTACCGTCCGGTAGTGCTCTGAAAACTGTTTGGACTTTTCTGCGCCCCCCGCAAACATATCGGCAAACATTGTCAGCTTCCCCAGTGGCGGAGGCGCCATGATAAGCAATTTGGGCGTCTGGCCGCCAGGGCCGGTATCGCTCTTAAGGATTTTCCAGGAAAGTTTACGTACGCCATCTGCGATATCGGAGGCAGGCACGGCAAATCTTTGTTTGAGATCGTTGACTCCCAGCTTCAGAATAACCAGGTCGATCGGACTGTGTGAGATCAGACAGGGCATTAGGTAAGTCATGCCATTGCGTCCTTCTTCCAGAAAGTCTTCGTGGACGGTGGTTCTTCCGTTCAATGCTTCTTCAATGACTTCGTATTCGGCCCCGAGGTATTGCTGCATTACTTTGGGCCAGCGGATGTCTCTGCCGTAACGCTGTGCGGTTCCGGGTATGTAACCCCAGGTATTGGAGTCTCCATAGCAAAGGATGGTTTTCATTTTTTTCGATGTTTGCGACGAAATTAACAATCACCCTCCATAAAAAAAAGCCTCTCGCGAGGCTCCTAATAACAAATCATAATCTCATGAAAATAAGACGACCTAATTACTTATATATTTTTAACTCATAAATGTGTTTCAAAGCATCGGTTCTTGGGAAGTGTTCTTGGAATTAAAATTCTTGGCTCTATTTATATTTTACTCTCAAAGCTCTTTGTTGATACAAATATGCAATGGTTCTTGTGCTTAGCAAAAGACAAATTAGGGGATTTGTTGATGAAAAATCAATACGTTATTTTTATAAATCACTGCATAAAAGAGTATTATGCTATTTTTTTGTTGAAAAACAATAATTTAGTCCAACTATTTTTTGTGCTCTTTCTCCAACATTTTTCAAAATTTTCTCCAATTTTTTATCTTCAAAACATTTAAACTTACATACTAGAGTCTAGGCAAGAATATTTTGTATGACACCGAATGATCTTTTTTTACCAGCTCTTCGTCACGTCCTCGCCTTAATAGCGCTGCTATTAGGCTCCGGGCGATCCTTCCTGCCCGACTGATCGGTCAGGCGGGGATCAGG
>JANQRV010000553.1 GCA_028284395.1 Saprospiraceae bacterium | reverse complement strand
CAGGTCGGAGGCAGCTCCGCTGAGATCGCCCTGCCGAAGCCGGCATTCTGCCCTGGTCAAATACATTTCTGCCAATCGAATGATGGTGACATTGCCGTCTTGGGTGGCGTTGACTTTCCATTTAGCGGTTCGCCTAAGTCCATTCAATTGATCGAGGTAAAACAGATTGGCACGTCGATCGCCTTCTTCATAGAGAGAAACGTGTGCATCGGTGATGGCGACGACACCAAAGCCACCTTCATTGCGCCCCGAATGAAAAAAGCTATTGGGGTTGGTCTGGTCCTGTGAGGTGTATTGAATCGCAAAAATATCCTCTAGGCTATTGGACGACTGATTAAAGACGGAAGTGAAGTCCGGTAGTAGGGCAAAAGCATCGGAATCGATTACTCTTTGTGCTTCGGTCATTGCCAGGGCAAATTCCTCTTGCATGAGATACACCCTTGATAACAAAGCACTAGCGGCATAAGTACTGGCGAAGATGCCATTGTTTTCGGGGAGATTATCGCGAGCAAAGTGCAGATCTTGCAGAATGAGTGCATAGACTTCCGCAACGGAATTCCTTTTTGGTTCGGCATTAATGGTCAGGTCCGTACTGGGCAAAGTGATCAGTGGTACACCGGGGTTCGATGTCGGATCACCATCTATCCAAGTCCGACCGTACAAATTGATCAGCTCAAAATAAACGGCGGCTCGGATGAATCTGGCACTGCCCTCAACTGCCGTACGATCTGCCTCATCGACGACCGACACTGCCGCCAGAATATTATTGACAATGTTGATGGCGTCGTAACAATCGATCCAGATATTGGCCACCGAAGGATTATCAACGAAGATATTCTTCGCGAAAATCTCCCCTAAACTGAAGTTAAACGAAGTGATGAACTGGTTATCCGTTTCCGCAAACATCTCTGATTGGATCATGATGTTGCCTCCCCAAACACTCCGGTTGGCAAGGGCATCATAGGCTCCAACCAATGCGGTTTTGACACCCTGATCGGTGGAAAGTGCCACCTGGTTCGATATCGACTGTTGGGGTTCGATGTCTAACCGGTGGTCACAGCTGGTGAAAAAGTAGATGGCAAGAATCCAGAAAAGGCGATTGATCCGTTTCATTGGTGTTGGCTTAAGGGTTTAAAATCCGGCTTTGAAGCCGAAAACAATGGTACGTGCTTGTGGAAGGGTGAAAAAGTCCTCGCCGAGGCGAACGCCCGCATTACCAAAATTGCTCAAATCCGTATTAACTTCGGGGTCCCAACCTCGGTAATTGGTAAAAGTTGCCAGGTTTTGGCCGGTGGCGTAGAACCGCAATTGTCGAAGTCCAATTTTTCGCACGATGTGGGTTGGTAGCTGATACGAAAAAGTCAGATTTTTTAAACGGAGATAGGTGCCGTCTTCTATGAATCGGGATGAATTTTCGGTGGTTCCCCGGAAACGCAACTGTGGAATATCGGTTTGATCACCCGGACTTTGCCACCGCTCCAGCATTCGGATATCCTGGTTGTCGAACCAACCAAAGCCATCCATTTGATAAATCCCGGCAGCGTTGTAAATTTCATTGCCGTGTACTCCTTGTAGGAAAACCTGTAGCTCGAAGCCCTTCCAACTGAATGAATTCTGAATGCCGTAGATAAAATCGGGATTCGGATTGCCGATCACCACTCTTTCTGCCTCATTGATGTTGTTGGTAGTGGAACGATCCAGAGATGTGCTACCCGGAATGACGGAATTGCGGTAAAAAAGGGCATCTCCATTGTCCGGATCTACACCAGCGTATTCCGGTGCAAAAAATACTCCTGCCGCTTGTCCTTCCATCGCCCGATTGGTGGCCCCGCCCTCCACAACCTGGCCATTGAGGTTTGTGACTTCATTGACATTGCGGGCAAAATTGATGTCGGTCTTCCATTTGAAAGCTCCGGTAAGAAGATGGGCGCTCAACGCGGCTTCAACTCCTTCATTGAAGAGTTCGCCAACATTTTGTAGTTGACTGGTAAAACCGGAGGTAGCCGCAATGTTCACGTTTAACAGCAGGTCTTCGGTGTTTTTTCGATAGTAATCCAATTGTCCGGAGATCCGGTCGTTGAACAGACCAAAGTCGAGACCAATATCGATCTGGGTTGTTTTCTCCCACCGTAAGTCGGGGTTGGCAATCCTCGTGGGGACGATCCCGGATATGCCAGCGTATCTGGTGCCTTCATACACTCCCAAAGCTGCAAAGCGCTGCAACGGTGTATTACCCGTCTGACCCCAGCTTGCCCTAAACTTCAGAAAGCTCAGTATTTTGCTGTCCTGGAGGAAAGGTTCCCGGGAGAGGACCCATCCAGCTGAAGCTGCTGGGAAGAAACCATAACGCTGATCTTTTCCGAAGCGGCTATCGCCATCGACCCTGCTGGACAACGCCAATAGGAATTTCTGATCGTAGTTGTAATTCAAACGAGCAAAGTAGGAAAGAATGCTAAAATCGGATTCTCCTCCTACACCCCAATAGATTTCCCCGGCACTATCCAGGTTTTGAAAGTCATCATTGGGGAAGTTTCTACCCTGGACCCCGAAGCCTTCTTCATTCGTCTGTTGGTAACTCATGCCTGCGGTCCACAAAAATTGATGAGATCCCATTTGATGTTGGAGGGAAAGGTAATTGTTGGTAGAATAATTGACGACGAGGTTGACGCCATTCCACTTCCGGCCGTTGGGTTCACCACTATTAGCTGCTACCTCGGAACCATACCATCGTTCAAAATCCTGGAGAAAGAGATCGAGACCAAAATCCGAGTGGAAAGTCAATTTTTGGATCGGTTTCCAGTTTAGATAGGCATTGCCGAGGGTCCGAAAATTAACGGTTTCCCAATCGGTGTGTTGCTCGTATTGTTTTGCGTTGAAGTATAAAGTATTGGGAAAAAGTTCGTCCGGCTTTTCGGGGTCGTACAAGGGTTGGACCGGGGGCAAAGCGATCATCTGACCCGGATTGGCAAAATCACCATCATGAGTCAATTCCTTATTTTTTGAACGAGCAACACTCAAATTGACGCCAAAATCAAATTTGTCGGAGGCTTTGTGGTCCAGGTTCAGACGAGTGCTAAAGCGTTCGAATGCATTCATGATGATGATGCCGGTCTGATCGGACCACCCTCCGGAAACAAAGAACTTGGTCTTTTCATTGCCACCGGAAATATTTAGCTGTACCTGGCGGATTCCCGCATCGTCGTTGTACATTTCATCTTCCCAATCGACATCATGCCCGCCGTTCCAACCGGGGATCACGCGATCCTTCCAGTCTTTACCGGTAAGGCCAAATACGAGGCCTTGCGGATTAGCTACATTGCTGAATGCCTCCTCCCAAAGTTCGAGGTATTGAGCTGCATTGAGCCACTGCCGCTTTCTGGTGGGTCGACTCCAGCCGTTGCTGACATCGAGATCGAATTTTACTTTGCCGGCTTTGCCGCGCCGTGTTGTTATTAAAATAACACCATTGGAAGCCCGAGATCCATAGATGGCAGAAGCGGAAGCATCTTTTAGGATTTCAATTGACTCGACGTCATTGAAGTTGAGATCCGCCATCGGGTTTAACCGAGGATGACTGTAATTCACCTGTTCCTGTGAATTCATAACGATGCCGTCGATCACAAAGAGTGGCTCGTTGGCGGCATTAATGGAAGCATTTCCCCGGATCCTTATGTCCAGGTTGGTGCCCAGCTTCCCATTTTGAGCGGAAACGAAGACACCTGCAGCCCGTCCTTGGATTACGGACTCAATACTATTGACCGGAACGCTTTCAATGTGTTCTCGATCAATACTGGAAATATTACCAGTAAGCTCCGAACGGATCTGAGTTCCATATCCCACCACCACTACCGCGTCGAGGGTCGTGGCAGAAAGTCCCAAGGTCACCTCGAAGACGGATTGATTGCCGATCGGAATGTCCTTCGGAGTATAACCGATAAATGAAATGGTTAGCATTTCTGCTTTGTCCGGAATGTCGAGGGAAAAAGCGCCGTCGATGCCGGTGATCGTTCCGATCGCTTTGTTGGCTTTCAGTTGGACAGTAGCACCAATTAGTGGTAATCCGTCACCGTCGTCGGTAATGGTGCCGGTAATGGTTCGTTGGCCCCATAGCTGAACAAGGCACCAAACGGTGAGCAGGAGCGTGAGCGTTTCTTTCATGAAGGTCTTGTTTGGTTTATTTGAAGCTTAACCTGAATGTCAAATGGTTCTGAGTTAAGAGTGTTATTGGAGTTAGCGTTGTGGTGTCAAAGGATCTGATCCCTATCCAGTAATAAAAATAAAAGATAAAAATATTCTGCCTTAATTATTGAATCCTATTAGGAATATTTTTACTTTGATGAAGTAGTTGCACAAAGTCATTAAGTCCGTCTGTACTTGTATTGGTTCCTACTCGATTATTTATCTAGCTTTTTAATTGTCTAGGCGTATTCGCCCCTTTGTGTTAGTTATTACCTTTTTGAAACTACACCTAATATAATGAAAACAATCCTTTCGCTCCTAAAGACTTTCATCATTCTCTTGGTGTTACATAAACCCGGTCCTTTATGTGGTCAAACGCCCTCAAAAATAGAGCGTATCAGGTTCAATAGTCACGAAGGGGTTTTTATGTGTATGACTCAAGATAGCCGCGGTTATATGTGGCTGGGTGGAGTTCGAACGGGTCTATGGAGATTTGATGGCCGCCATTTCAAACAATACCGCCCCCAACCGGAACATCCGGATAGCTTGCACGGCAACATCATCATCAACATTCAGGAAGGGGATAACGGGACTTTATGGATCAACTCGAATTCCGGCTTGCAACGGTTTGATATCGCTACCGAAAGGTTTTATAATTTTACACTGGACTCTTCGATGATAGATCCCTCTGATCCTCGTTCGGTCGGAACTGCCTATTTTCATCGCGATCAGCAAGGAGGAATATGGACTTGGAATTCCAGCGGTCTTCACCAATGGGATTCTGATTCTGATTCTATGCAAGTCAAATTCTTTCGGCATCCGGCTACGGACAACCAAGTTTTAAGAATTAAAACAGTCTTATGTAATGGGGTGTATCCGGCTTTGGCTGAGGATCGGACTGGTCATCTCTGGTTCGGATTGGAAAATGCCGGCGGGTTATTTCGATATCATCCGGGGACCGGTGAAGGAAAACTCTTTCGCCATGATCCAGATGATAGTGGAAGTCTGAGGCACGATCAGGTATACAGTATCCATTGTGACCGGGATGGCAACACCTGGATCGGCACCGCCAACGGCCTGTGCCGCTTTGATTCAACGAGGGAAAAGTTCATCTTTTATCCCAGTCATGAAAATGCTTTGTCCGACAACAAAGAACTTCCTGTTTACCAAGTACAAACCGACTCCCTGGGTCGGCTCTGGGTCGCAAGGTCCTTTGTCATTCAACGATTTGATCGGCTAAAGGGACAACTCCTAACATTGTATCGACTGGACGATTGGCCATCACAATTTGGGCGAAATTATTTCAATTATCCACATGTTGTTGATCTCTGCTTTCGCTTTATCGGCATTGGAAGAAACGGTAAACCATGGTTTTACTTCTCTGGAGATGCTTGGAGGCTGTACGCCTATGATGAGGCAAAACAAATCATGGTCCCGCATTATGTATCCGCAGACAAAGCCCGTTATAGAGATGTAATATTATGGACTAAATTAGATCAGCAAGGGCTTCTTTGGCAAGCGGGTGTACATTCAGGTCTTTACCAGGAAGATGTGAAAACCGATCGTTTTCAATCCTACCCTTCTGAAAAAAAACAAAGTGTTGACCTGAACAACATTTCAAGAAAAGATGGCTTGGGGCAAACGGGACATTTTCACTCTTTGGAAGATGCACAAGAGAGAATTTGGATGAATACACCTAGGTTATCTCAGTATTTCCCAAACTCAGGAATGTGGACTCCCAGTAGACAACCGCTGCGTAGCAGTTCCCAAGTCCTCTCTTATGCGTTTTCAAATCCTTTGATTAAAGACCAATCCAGTGGTATTTGGTTGATTACCAGTAATGGCATAGCCAGTTTTTCTCTGCAGAAAGGTTCTGGAAGCTTTGCCGACCTGGCCTACGCCAAACCCGTACAGGCTTCCTCTACTGATCTAAACAAGATGCATCGGTGGGGCCCTGAATTCGTAGTAGACCAAAACCCGGAGACCTTTTGGTCGAGTGAGACCGGTAGTTCTGCAGCACAATGGATCAGCATTGATTTACAGAAAGAAGTGGACATTGCTGAGATTGCCATAAATTGGGGCCAACAGATGGCTACTGGTAACCTGAACTACCAGCTTGAGGTTTCCACTGACAACCAGTATTGGAGGGCCATTTTTAGGGAAACAATTCCGGTCAATCAACCCAATCGAGTTGTAAAGAAGCGAGTGAAAGGCCGCTATGTCCGGGTCAAAGGGCGGCAAAACGATGGTGAATCACCCATTGCCATCAAGGACATTATGATTTATGGCCCTTCTCCCGCAATTAAAGAATATCTTTACTTTAACGGACCGGGGTCTCCATCTTTGAAGACTACCCGTGCTATACATCAAGATAAGAATGGCCATATTTGGCTTATTACTCCAGAGGGCCTGGGGCACTTCGATCGACAAAAGGAAGCTTTTGATCTTATACCCTTGACGTTTCCCGATTCCATTGTGGGTAGCACTAACGAATTTGGCTGGATTAAAGAACGCGAAGACGGGAAATTGTGGTTGATCCCATCCTCGTACTTTCCTGGTAGTAGCAACGAGTTATTTGTGTTGCTTTTTGATCCGAATGATAGGTCTTTTGAATATTTTTTCGTTCACGAAAAAATTCCTGGATATCCGGTGGGTTTCTCAAGTTGTCTAACCGATCGGAATGGAGTTCTTTGGTTGTCTGCAGACACCTATTTATGGAAATTCAATGTTGATGGATACCCCGATTTTCAGTTGGTGTATGAAGAAAAAAATGGTGGTCCCAATTTTAATTACCTCTATCAGGATAGTAGAGGCTGGATCTGGGTGCCGCAAATCAACAATGGATTGCATGTGATAGACACCCGGAAGGATAGTATCTGGCACTATAAGAACGTAGCGGCCTGGCCAGAAAATACCATGCGGAGCCCCATCGAAGACGACGCTGGCAATATGTGGTTCTTTGCAAAGGGTTTGGTACGCTTTGATCCTATGACCAACCAATTCAGGCACTTCTCAAAAGAAGATGGCCTTCATTCGGAGCGGATAGCACTGCTGTCCAAAGACGATCAGGGTCATCTTTATCTAGCCAATAATGAGGGTTTTACTGTCGTCAATACTGAGCAAGTCGAAAGAACTGCACCGGCCCCAAGACTCTCCATCACGGATTTTCGAATTTTTGGTAAAACTCTTTCTGCAGATCAAAAGCGAAAGTATCTAAAGGGAATGAAGTGGTCTCTCGAAAAAATTGAGCTGCCACATCATCAAAATGTATTTACGTTTTATTTCTCCGGTCTTCAATTCGAACGGCCGCAAGAAGTGGTCTATACTGCACGAATGCTTGGGGTTAGTGAAGAATGGTTTGATTTGGGGACGCGTACTCAGGTCGATTATCAGGGCCTAGCACCTGGAAAGTACACCTTTGAAGTTAAGGCGGCAAATCACGATGACGTTTGGAGTGATATTAAACAAATTCCCATAATTATACGCCCGCCGTGGTGGCGTTCTAATTTGGCAATATTGCTCTATGCTACCGCCCTGGGCATTTTGATTTGGTTAATCAGAAGAATGGGGATTCGAAGGAAAGAATTGGAACTGGCGAAAGAAAGAAAAATCAATGAGCGCCTTCGAGACCTGGATCGACTGAAGGATCAGTTTCTAGCCAATACTTCTCACGAATTACGAACGCCATTGCACGGGATTGTGGGCATTGCGGAATCAGTGCTTAATGCACTGGAAAAGAAGACACCAGATGAAATGAAGCAAAATCTGAATATGATTGTCGCCTCCGGAAGGCGCCTATTCAGTTTGATCAATGATATCCTCGATTTTTCGAAGGCGAAAAATCACGATCTTCAATTGCGGCTCAAGAGTTTGGATCTCTACGCCATTGTCGAGGTTGTCATTCACTCTTGTCGGCCGCTTTTGGGTGATGCTCCAGTGAAAATACACAACGAAATACCAATCGGCACTGGTGTTCTAGCGGATGAAAATCGGTTGCAGCAAATATTCTATAACCTAATCGGGAATGCAGTGAAATTCACTGAAAAGGGAGACATTCTAATTGGAATAATGCCATCGACGGATGGAATTGATCAAAACGAGGACAAGGTGACCATCTTCGTTAGGGATACTGGAATTGGGATTCCTGAGGATAAACAGAATACTATTTTCCATTCCTTTGAACAATTGGAAGATTCGGATACCAGGCAATTCGCCGGAACGGGTTTGGGACTGGCCATTACCCGCCAACTGGTGGAACTGCATGGAGGAGAAATTGCTGTGGACTCGGAATTGGGTCAAGGGTCGATTTTCCGCTTTACACTTCCACAATCGGATGATCCCACCGGGATTTCTTCCCTTCCAACAATGGAAACTGCTTTTTCGATGACTTTGCGTTCCGAACCAGCTAGAGAGGCACCGCCGACAATGATTGCGTTTACGGTGCAGCGCAAAATCCAGGTTCTAATCGTAGATGATGAACCTATTAACCACCAAGTTCTCACGAACTACCTCGCTGAAAAACCTTTTAATATCTTTTCTGCCATGAATGGTGAAGAGGCGCTTCGGCTAATCGAGCAAGAAAACCAAAAGTTTGATTTAGTACTGCTGGATGTCATGATGCCGCGTCTTTCTGGCTATGCAGTGTGTCAGCGATTGCGGAAAAAGTTCTTACCATCTGAGTTACCCATCATCATGGTCACCGCTAAAGGTCAGATCCGTGATCTCGTTGAAGGGCTGGGCGTTGGTGCCAATGATTATCTAAGCAAACCCTTCAGTCGTGATGAATTTTTGGCCAGAATAAGGACTCAGATCAATTTGCACCGTATCAATGAGGTCACCGCCAAATTTGTACCTTCTGCCTTTCTCCGAAGTATTGGCCGAGAAAACATCACCGAAGTTCAATTGGGTGATCAGGTTCACCGTAATGTAACCGTTTCCTTTTCTGACATACGAGATTATACGAGACTATCGGAAGCTATGAGTCCGGAAGAAAACTTCACTTTCGTTCAGGAATATAGCCACCTAATGGGCCCGATTATCCGACACAATGGAGGCTTTGTGAATCAATATCTCGGGGACGCCATTATGTCCCTGTTCCTCGAAAATCCAGAACACGCGCTCAGAGCAGCGGTGGAAATGCAGCGAGCTCTAATGACATTTAATGACCGTCGACGCGATAGGCAATTGCCTACGATCAAGGCCGGTATCGGGATGCATACCGGGCCGCTGGTCATGGGCATTATTGGGGATGCTGATCGGCTTGATGCAGCAACCATATCGGATACCGTCAACGCGGCTTCCCGAATCGAAAGTCTGACCAAACACTACGGTGTAAACATTATGCTAAGTGAAGCAACTTTTTCCCAAATCCCGGATCCCAGTACTTTTCACGTTCGGTTCCTCGGCAATGTAATTCTTAAGGGCAAGGAGGACAGCCTCCCTTTATATGAATGTTTTGATGGAGACCTTCCGGCTATCTTTGAACGAAAACTAGCGACATTATCCCGCTTTGAGGCTGGTTTAAAATACTATTCTTCCAAGGCCTTTACCCATGCCAGCATGATATTTGAGGAAATCCTTAACCGAAACCCGGATGACGTTCCTGCAAAGATACTTTTAAATCGATCCGCAAGATACATAGCGAGCGGAGTGCCGGAGGATTGGAATGGCACTGAGGTGATTGAGTTTAAGTAGCCGCTCCAGTTTTACCGGGGCCGGTCTTCAACATCGCTTTTTATTATCCATTCGAGTGGTTTTTAAGTGCTCCCCTTGTGGGATTCTTCCATTCGAATATCTAATTTTGGTGGTGCAAAACAATCACGTATGCAAATCGACCCTATCATTGCCGTAAAAGATGTCGAAGAAAGTTCTAAATGGTACCGGGCCGTATTCGGTTTTACCAGTATGCATGGGGGCAGCGAATTTGATGTTTTGTTGTCTAAGGAAGGTAAGATATCTCTTTGCCTCCACAAGTGGGGCGCCCATGAACATCCCACCATGCAGCATCCCGACCTCGTTCCCGGCAATGGGCTCATACTCTACTTTAGAACCCGAAGTATGGAAGAGATCCGGCAGAATCTAAGAGCCCTCAACTACCCAGTTGCAGAGGAAGTTGGCTTGAATCCGAATTCACTGAAGCGAGAATTTTCGTTGAGGGATCCCGATGGATACTATTTAACCATTTCTGAATTTCATGAATTTGCGGGGTAGCATTCACATTGCTTCCAAAATGTCTAATAGATAGATCTTGTCCATGGGTTCGGTATAGGTATCCGACCTAAATCGTCCTTGCCGGTAATATTGTTCCGCTTTTTTCAAGTTTTGAAGAGCAACTTCTTCCTGGCCTTGTTCTCGGTAGATCATGGCCAAAAAGTAATAGGTTTCGCCCATATAGTCGTTTACGGCTATTTGTGATTGTAACGACTGGATCGCTTTTTCGTAGTTGCCCTGTTCGTATTCCATCACTCCCAGGTGGTAATAGTCATATAAGCCAACCGGTACATTCTTGTTATTCAGTTGTTCTTCAATTAGTAATTGAGCCTTTTCTATTTCACCAGTTGCTTTGTAACAGAGTGCTAAGGCTACGTTCAGATGGTAGTCTCCAGTTTGGCAATAACCGATGTCGTGGATCGTCATCGAACGCAATCGTTCGATGTCTTGGATCGCCCCTTCGTAATCCCGAAGGAATTGTAGCCGACACCAACCTCTGTATCCTAAGTATTCCCGGGGGGCATATTCGACCGCTTTGTCAATCAATCTTTTCCATTCGATAAAGGCCCCTCTCTTCAAAAAGGGAACGGCCTTTTCCTGGTAGGAATAGGCAAAGCTTTGGCAAAGTTCGATCGACTGATCAAAATATTGTTGAGAGTAATAAGAACCCTGTCGGAATCTAATGGCTTTCATCGCCGCTTGACAGGCTTCGTAGCAATCGGCATCATTCTTGTAAAGCTCGCAATTTGGCGGAGCGTACAGCGGAAGACAAACCAACGATAACAGGAGTAGGACAGAAATTCTCTTCATGGTAATATCATAGCTATTTGACCATCTACGATCTTAAAGGTCAGGTACTGGTAATAATCAAAATCGATCTCTTTATTTCTGGGCGGAATCCATCCGTCCAGGCTTCTGGTGATTTGCAATAACTGATCGGTAAGCTCTTCATCAAAGCTTGATGGCTGGTACTCAAAGTCCATTGTTTCCAGCCTGAATCTTCCCGGCTGTCGCTCACAATTTACAATAAACCGAATGGTCACATACCCATTTGCGGCCTTTGATTCAGGATAGCGATATTTGTTCAAGATGGTTTGTTCCAGATGTCTCTTTTCACCATGGTAGCCGGCGGGGGTATCTGACGATCTTCGAATGTAGTATTGCTTGATGTTTTTTGGATCACAGATTTTGAAACTTTTGTCATCTACCAGCTCATCGAAGGGGATGTCTCCTACGTTGCGGAAATGGTCTTCCTCCGAACAACTACCGAGTGACAAAATCAGCATCATGGATACAAGCCTGCAACATCTGCCCATTGTTGAGTATTTGTCAAGGAATGAATTATTAAATATTTTCATAGACTGGCTAATTTATTTCTTCGGTTTTCCGGTATCTAAGCAGCTGTTAAAATTAAAGTTCTTTTGAAAAAAATCATCATCACGGGAGCAACTGGTGGCATCGGAACTATGCTGGCCGCTGGCTTGGCCAAAAAAGGCCATCAAATTATTGGCATTGGTCGCAATGCCGAACGACTAAACGAATGGGCGGCAACCATCGAGAACGGTGGGGGAAGCGCTTCGTATCAAGTTGCTGATTTGACCGACGACCAAATGGTTTTTGAAGCCGGTCAAAGGATTGTTGAGGAGTACCACGGCATTGATGTATGGATCAACAATGTCGGGGTCAACAACCACAATGCGATCGGACCGACCTGGGAATTGAAGCCGGAGCACTGGTGGACAGAAGTTTCGCTGAATCTTTACACCGCCTTTGTCGGTACTTATACTGCCATCAACTTGATGAAAGATGGAGGAAGTGGCTACATCATCAATTTGGGAGGTGGAGGCGTTCAAGAACCAAAGGCTTTTGGTTCGGCCTACGGCGCTGCGAAAACTGCCGTTGTAAAATTTACGGAGACGGTCAACCTGGAGTTGGAAAAAAAGGGCCTGAACATTAAGGTTTTTGCCTTCAATCCAGGCTTCATTCGCAATGCAAGAACAGAAAAGCTGGTAGAATCGGAGGTGGCCAGGAACTATATGCCGGAGTTGGAGCGAATTCTTAAATATGGAAAGATGTCGGATATCGAAGACTCCATTGACCTCATTACCACTTTGATTGGCGGCGAAGCGGATCATCTTGCCGGGAGATATTTTTTTGCCGACGACCGGAATCTTGAGTACGCCATTACGAACGTTGAAGATTTTATTAACAGACACAGAAATTTGTTGAGAGTACACTGATTATCTATAGAAAAAAATCGCCATATGAATAACTTAAGCCGGCTCACACTGATCATCTGCGCTTTGGTGTCGGGCTGTCAGCAACCGAACCATCAATTCCTTGATCTGCCCGAAGTGCAGTTTGCATTGGAACAAGTCGAGCAATCCATTTCGGACAGCGATCCGGACGCCAAACAGTGGAGCGTGGTATTTCGAATGGATACAGCGGTCCTAAAGAGAGAAGCCTATCGAATCGCAGTTGCCGGAAACCGGATTGAAGTTCTGGGTGGTGATGCCAATGGTCTGATGTACGGAGGGTTCGAGGTGGCCGAACAACTACGGCTCAATGGCGAAGTGGTTGCCTCCGAAGGCCAACCCTACCTTCCAAAAAGGGGCATCAAATTCAATATTCCTTTGGATGCGCGTACACCGAGTTATGACGATACCGGCGATGCGGCACAATTGAATTACGTACACATGTGGGAGTGGGAGTTTTGGGAGGAATTCCTTAACGACATGGCCATTCATCGGTACAATACGCTGACCCTATGGAATCCCCATCCTTTCCCTTCCATGGTAAAGTTGCCTAATTTTCCCGATGTCGCTCTGGAAGATGTCTTTGTGACTACTCTGGAGCCCGTTGGAAAAGAAAATGAATGGGCAGAGCCGCAAATGGTTTCCAGTAACGTGGTTGAGAATCTCAAATTGGTCAAAAAAATGACCATCGAGGAAAAAATTGCTTTTTGGCAAAAAGTAATGAATCACGCAGCGAACCGGGGTATTGACATTTACTTCTTTACGTGGAACCTTTGTGCCAACGGAGCGGCGAATCCCGTACCGCCGTACTATCGGACCTATAAACAACCGATCTGGGAAGAGGTGCCGGGCAAATACGGCATCACGAACCAGATGAACAATCCAATCAACATCGACTATTATCGCGAATCGGTATCAACTTTTTTGAAGACCTATCCGAAAGTGAAGGGCATTGGCGTAACCGCCGGGGAGCACATGCTGGATGAGGCCGGTGGTTATACCAGAGAACAGTGGATCTGGGAAGCATACGGTCAGGGAATGGTAGACGCCCAAGCAG
>JANQRV010000522.1 GCA_028284395.1 Saprospiraceae bacterium | reverse complement strand
GTATGCCATCCTGATCGATGGGTGGAGGTCTAACATCGAAAGTCAGTTCACGCTATCGTTGACTTGCGAGCGGGATGATTGTGAAGATTTCGATCGTCTTCCGGAGGGTGACCTCACCCAATTATCTTCCAACTGGGTAAAATGGGATAACCGTTCGTACCTGGATGCCCAGGTAAGCAGTCGTCAAGCTTACAGTCGGCCCAACTCGGTTTGGATCAGGACCATAGATAATAACGAACCGGACGTTACCCGGCTATTCGGAGAAAGAACACACGGAAAATATAAGGTTTCCTGGAAAATGTATGTGCCCAGAGGCAGTAACGCAACCTTTAATGTCAAAAAGTATTCTGATCCGAGGAGAGAGACGGCGGTGGCGACTTACCTGAAGTCTGACGGGGGAATCGCTTTTCGTGCGAAGGGCCGGATAACTCAATCCTATCAAAGGTATAGTCAGGATTATTGGATGGACGTAGAAATGTATCTGGATCTGGATCGCGAAACGACGATTCTTTACATCGATCATGCGCCCGTTGCCAAATGGAGCACCCGTATTGTCCGCGAGCATCCCCACCGGAGTGTAAATCGTTTTGCGGGGATCAACTTCTGGGCTTATCATTCTTTTACCAACTTCTATGTAGACGACGTTTGCTTTGAGCAGAATCCGCCCAATATGCCGGATTATGAATATACTCCGGCAACGGAATTGTAAGGTAAATTCCAACCCCAGAAAGCCTTGGGCCGAGGTTCGATCGAACTTCGGCCCTCTTCAATTTTGCCGTTGATTAAAAACATATTTCAATCATTTTGGTTATGTTGGATATTAATTTTAATTTGTTTTAAATTGACCGTTCATTATTTTTCGTCAGCACTAAGATTGTGTAGCAAAAATGAGTTTTTAAATTACCCCAGAAAATCACGAAAACAAGTCATGTTATATGACGTATCGCTTCGCTTCATATTTTAACAGATTCTGGGTTTCATTTAAATTCCATTAATTCTTCCATCAAGTCTTGGGTGCGATCGGATTAGGATATCTGAGCAAAGCAACTACCTAGACAAATGAAACCCTTCATCCTCCCATTTTTACATTTGATCTTTCTATTATATTCGCCCGTATTTGGCCTAGCTCAAGAGGCATTTTTTCATGAAGGACAGGTCATCCGCGTCGATAGTTTGATCGAATCCGGTAACATCGGATATCGGACCTATTTTTTTCGGGGTAATTCGGACCCCTTGCCGCAATCGATATTGTCGAGTGAAATGGATAGTGCATTCATTCACTATTCATCTTTCAATACAGCATTCGATCCCGATACCTTTTATTGGGGAGCCTTTAAATTGGAAAATCAAGGACCATCCCAAAAATACTTGGTCCAGTTTCCACAAGACGTTTCGGAATTCACCTTTTACGAGGTTTCCGCGGACGGGATTCTAGAGGGTCGAGCCGGCAGCCTGGTTCCCGACGATGAAGAGGTAGTGGGGAGGTTTGCCAGTCGAATCGATTATATCTTTGAGACGGATTTGCCCACAGGAGTTCAAAAGAAATATTATTATCGCTTTAGGGATGAAAGCGGCATTGCGCGCAGAGGGTTTTTCGCTCCAAATATTTGGGAGCAACGGCCTTATTTTGAGAACAAGTTGGAAATGGCCAAATTGTTTTTCTTTTTCACAGGAGCAGTAGCGATCTTTCTCTTGCTCAATCTCATTTTCTTTATCTATTTGCGGGAAAAGCCTTTTCTGTATTATGTATTTTACTTGGCTTCTATTGGCTGTTACGGCCTTTATTCTTCCAGCTTTATCAATGAGGTGGATATTATTCCCGGCGTTCCGTTAGTCCGTTTTTACCTAAGGCTCAATTACTATTTAATCTCGATTACTTATCTGGCTTTCATTCGGTCCTTTTTGGACCTTAAGCGACTGTTGCCCTGGTGGGACTGGTTATTTAAATGGTTGATTCGAGTGGCTTTCTCTTGTTTGACTGTTAGTGTCCTGTATCTCGCTTTTTTTCGCTATGACATCGCTTTTATAGATTCCCTTTATGGCATTTACCTCCTTGTTGCCTTTGTGGTTATTGTGGCGTTTTTGTACCCTCTTTACCGTTCTCCCGGCATCAATAGCAAGTTTATTTTTTGGGGCAGCATATTCATTTTTCTTGGTGTACTACCCAGCATTTATCGGTTGATCTTCAGCACTTTTACCATTCAGAACGTCTTGTTGGTACAAATGGGATTGCTTGGGGAAATGGTCGTTTTTTCACTCGGATTGGCCTATAGCCAGTCTCAAAAGGAAAAAGCCAAACAAGAGGCTGTAAAAAAAAGCGAATTGGTAGAGGAAAAATCAAGGTTGTACACCAATTTTACACATGAGTTTAGAACGCCATTGACCGTCATTGGGGGGATGATCAATCGCATCGAAGGAAATGAAGAAGAAAGGAATATCATCGCTAGGAATAGTCAAAACCTGCTCAGTTTGGTCAATAAGATTCTCGATCTGCAAAAGCTAGAATCCGACACCATGCCCGTTCACTGGATCCAGGCAGATGTAGTCCAATATCTGCGATACATACTGGAGTCATTCCACTCCCTTGCCGAACTCAAAAAAATCCGACTCCATTTCATGGCCGACCCGGAGACGGTTATGATGGACTATGACCAAGAAAAATTGCTAAATATCACCTCTAATTTGATCTCGAACGCCATTAAATATAGTCAGGAGGAAAATGATGTCTACATCCAGGTCAGTGTGATCGACCGAGAAGAGGGGCGCTATCTGAAACTCTTGGTTAAGGACAATGGAATCGGCATCGCTAAAGATCAAATCGACAAGATTTTCGATCGCTTCTATCAGGTTGATGATCCAATGGTGCGCAAGCAAGAAGGTACTGGTATTGGTCTGGCGCTAACCCGCGAACTGGTTAAACTGCTAGACGGTGAGATTTCGGTCAAAAGTATCCCGGGCAAAGGGGCTACATTTACCGTTTTGCTCCCCATCCGACAGACTGCCTTGATCCAAGAAGCCCCTACCCTAGAACACGAACCGACGGCAGATGTCTCGCCTTCTTTTCCGGCTCCCTCTCTACGGGTACAATCCGCTGTAGAAGGGCAAAGTGACTCCCCTTTGGTCCTGATTATCGAAGACAATGCCGACGTTGCGCAATACATTGCTTCTTGCTTGCAGTCAGACTACCAACTGGCCTTTGCAGAAGATGGGAAGGTGGGAATTGAACAGGCCACCGATTTGGTACCAGATCTGATCGTTAGTGATGTCATGATGCCCGAAAAGGATGGATTTGAAGTGTGTCAGATTTTGAAACAAGATACCCGCACCAGCCATATTCCCATTGTAATGCTTACCGCAAAGGCAGATGTATCCTCTAAATTGGCAGGTTTGCGGCGAGGAGCAGATGCTTATCTGGCCAAACCGTTTAATGAAGAAGAATTGAAAACCCGGCTTAGAAACCTCCTGGCATCGCGCGAAAAAATGCGTCACTACTTCTTTTCCGTTGCAACAGCCTCGACAGCAATGATGTCCAAAGAAGAAACTTCCGAGACAATCGTAGAAGACGCTTTTGTTCGGAAGGCCAAGGCCATCATTGAGGCTAATGTGGCCAACCCGGAATTTACGGTGCAGGACTTGAGCCGGGAACTGGGAATGAGTCATTCACAGCTGCACCGAAAGTTGAGGGCTCTAACTGGGAAGTCGATCGTTAAACTGATCAGGTCGATCCGACTCAATCACGCCAGAGAACTGCTAAAAGACCAACGATTGACGGTGGCGGCAGTGGCCTATGACTCCGGATTTAGCGATCCCGATTATTTCTACCGGGTATTTAAGAAAACTTACGATATGACACCGACCGAATTTAGAAAAGAACTGGAGGAATAGATTAAAATAAGCCCAGGAGTAAACCAATGTACTCCCAGGCTCTTTATTCGGTTAATATGGGGTCTCAGGGACTGATTTAGCATCTGTGATTGATCATCGATCCGGTATAAAAATAGATTATAGCTTTGCCATTGCTGGAATGGTAAATTTTGGCAACGGTAGCGGAAGACGGGATGCGAACAGTTATCGTTCCAGTGCGATGACCTTTCATCGTAAAGGTGCTTCTGCCTCTTTCGAGTTTGATCGTATGTACGGTAGAAAGTCCTGAAGTTGTGACATAAGTCCTGGTTTCACTCCTTGAGTTTCTGTAATAGTAATAAAAATAAGGGCCTTCCTGTACGTGGCCACCGATCACCCTCAAATTGGTCACTTCTGCGTAGAAAGCTACTAATACGCCCCTGGATGTCCGGAAAACACGCGCCGAGTTAGCTCCCTCCGGCGGCATTGGTACACTGTAGGATCTAAAATTGCTCTTAACGTAAAATCTTCCGCCACTGATGTTTCTCGGCCCCAACTTAACGGTTGTCCCGTTACCGCCATAATAGACAGTTCTGGTTTTTCCACAATGGTCGGTGACCTGGACAACAGCAGAAGTAGCCAGCCAAGTTGCCGGATAGGTGACTACGGACTTCGTACGGACTGCTATGTTTTCTCTCCACGAGCGAAGGCCAATATTCTTGTCTTCAGAGGTAGACAAAGAGTCTGAATTCGGAAGTGCACCAACCAATTCTTCCGATCCAAGCACCAATTGTAATTGATCTACGGACAAATAGCCTTCATCTATATCTTCCAGGGTTTCGGTGTCGGCAGTGGCATGCCGAGGTGTCGGCAACTCTTCTTTTTCGCAAGAAGAAAAAAGGATTAAGCACAATAGGGCAACTGGTAGAATGCTGCGTAGATGCAGAATTTTCACATGATTCATCTTTGATCTAGTTTAGAGGTTACGCAAATAAGTTGAAGAAGAAGAGTTATCGATAACTGTTGAGACAAAGATGTGGGGAGCAGGAAAATTATGGCTGGAATTTTCTATTGATTGACTGGACAAAGCATAAAAAGGACTGGAATTTTATCGCAAATGCTGGATTTTTATCGCACGGAGGGGTTTTCTAAGTTGTGGTTATCGCTTTTAGTAGTATTAGTCCCAGGCATTAAAGATGCTGACAAAACCCAGCATGGTTACCGTTGTCATTTTCACACTAGCTATATGTTTCATGAACCCTCCCCCTCTACAACAATACGCTCCCGAAATAATAACCGATATCGACTCCCTCTGATTTCTTTGTATCTTTGGCAAGGCCAGATCTCTAAAAGAACACCGGAATGTGGACATTAATACCAAAGACTCAACACTTGAACACTCGATTTATCCTATTGCTTTTCCTTTTGTGCTCCTTCCTAACGGCAACCGCTCAGTACCATCCCGAAAATTTTACGATTTACAAGCCGGACAATGACTTACCCACCGATCGCGTCCTGCATATCCATCAGGATCAATTGGGGCTGATGTGGCTGGCCACAAACGAGGGATTACTACGTTACGACGGGGTCGATTTTGATTTATTCCTGGAGGGCGAAGCCGCCTACTGGATTTATGAGAACAAGGACGGAAGCCTCTGGGTGGGTACGAAAGAAAACCTCTTTTTCCACGAAAGGAATGCGCTCGTTTTTCAGGATTTTCCCTTGACGCCGGCACAGCAGGAACTGGGGCTCCCCTATCCGGTTTTGGAAGATGACAATGGAGATGTGTGGGTCGCTTTTGTCCGGCCTCTGGTAGAGGCTAATTCTGTAGAATTACAACGTTTAAGCCCAAGCACTAAAAACTGGACAAAAATTGCCGGAGGGGGTAACGGTCAAAGCCTTCCGGATCTTCCCGCCATATCAGTCCTCACGGACTGGTTCACGATGGCAGAGGTAGCGCTGGCGGAAGGGCCCGACGGGAAAATTTGGCTCGGAGGGGCAGATGGAAGTGGGCTGTATCGCTATGACCTTAAGGGTCGATCTTTCTCAAAGACACTTCTGCCGGTATCGCCCGCTGACAGCATTCACTGTAATACCGTCACTGCCTTTCACCTCGACCAAAGTCAACAATTCTGGATTGGCACCTATGGTGGATTATTTGCCTATGACCAGGGAAAGGACCAATTTATACATTATCCTGATCGGCGACCGGATGGCGACCTGCCCAAAAATGATACTATTTGGGCCATTAACGAAGACAGTAAAGGACATTTATGGCTTTCCAAGAAGCAGCAACTGTATCGCTTTGATCCGATGGAGAAGGTTCACTATGGTCCTTACCACAATAATTATGATTCTCCCGGGACGCTAACCTGGATTAGTGAAAAGAAAGATGGAAGTATCGTTTTCCGCCTGAGTCAATCTGATCGATTGGGGGTCTACGATCCGGCGAAAGATGCCATTAGTGAAGAGTACTTCCCAATCGACAAAGATGGGGAAGCCTACATTGGAGCGGCTGCGATGGGCAAGGATGATCTACTTTGGCTCTCTCCATTTTCTTCGGTGGGGCTGTTTAAGGAAAACCCTTACCGCAATAATTTTCTAAATTTTAAGGAAGGCGATCAATCCGGCTTTACGGATAATGGGGTGGTGTCTATTTTGGAAGACAGTGATGGTATGATTTGGGCCGGCACAGCCAGTGGCTTAAATGTTATCAACCCAAATTCCGGTTTGCTGCAAACCATTAGGGAATTAGACGCTGAAAATATTCTTGCGTTGCATGAAGACACCCAACAGCGAATGTGGATTGGCACTTACGAAAAGGGTATTTATTCCCTGGACCTTAAACGTTCGCGTTCCTTATGGCAAAACCTGGCCCTGGGCCGGCCGGCAACTGCTTCTTCGACGGAAAACGCCAAACTTACCGCAAACATGGCCACCGATGGGAATAACAATACTCGCTGGGGGTCGCTCTTTCAAGATCAGCAGTGGATCACTATTGATTTGGGGGAACGGCGGGCCATTGGCCAAATTGTGTTAGATTGGGAACCGTCCTATGCCAAGTCTTACCTCATTCAGGTTTCGGATGATAATCGGAATTGGGAAACCATATATACCCAAGCTGATGGAAAAGGAGGGGTAGAAAAACTTAAAGTGAAGGGCGTCGGCAGATTCCTCAAGCTACAGGCTCAGGAACGAGCTACACATTATGGCTTTTCGCTGTGGGAAATAGAGGCATTCGGACCGCAACCGGCATTGAAGCAATATCAACCTGCAATAGACCAAGCCTCACCGTCTGTAGTTTCAACTTTCATTTCTGATCGCCAAGAACAGATTTGGTTTGCAGGTGGCATACCGGCCTTGCTGGGTCGATATGAGGAAGAGACTGATCAATGGAAGATTTATTCACCGGATGACCCAAATGCTCTTGCGTCAATCTACCTGATAGAAATTGACCGGCAAGGGCGTTTTTGGATGACCGGTTATTCCCCAAATTCGAAGCCTTTGATTCAATTCAATCCGGAAACAGAGGCTTGGATATACTATCGACCTCAAGCGTCCGATTCCACTTCATTGAGCAGTGATGGGATCAGCCGTATTTTTGTTGATCGGGAAGGCCACCTTTGGATAGCTACTGATAATGGTATCAATCTATACCAAGCCGAATCTGATAATTTTCAGCGATTGTTGCCTGGAGTAAGCATTCAATTTAATGAAAATGCATTCCACCAAGATCGAAAAGGTCGTATTTGGCTCGCTACTGAGAACGACGGGCTTTATCAGTTAGATGCTGACCGGGGAGTAGTCCGACATTTTACGGAAGAAGCCAATGGACTGCCATCGCAGTCTTTATCTTCCATTATGGAAGACCGGAACGGCCTACTTTGGCTGGGAACCAAAGGAGGCCTCGGACGTTTTGATCCCGAAACGGGACGTTGCATCGCGATCACCAAAGAGCAGGGGCTGGTCAACAACCGCATTTCCAGAGCCTATCTGGATAGCAAAGACAATAAAATCTTCCTTACGCATGGCGAAGACGGAATACAGATCATGAAGGGCGATCGCGTATACCGCGACACCCTCCCGCCACCGGTTCGACTGGTCGATTTGTGGATCAACAACAAAAAGGCAATTCTGAACCCGGAAGGACTAAATCTACCACACGATCAGAACACCCTTCGATTTCGCTTTGCTGCGATGAGTTACAGTAATCCCAAAGGCAATCAATACGCCGTAAGAATGGATGGTGTAGATGACGATTGGCTGACGCTGGGTACCAAAAACGTAAAAGATTACAATGGTTTGGGCCCCGGGAGATACACCCTGCGGATCAAGGCGGCTAATGCCGATGGTATCTGGAATGAAACCGGCATAGTGCTGCCCATCAGGATCTTGCCGCCCTGGTATCTGTCGAACTGGGCGCTGCTTGCTTATGCACTCTTGGCGGCACTTGGTATCCGCCGGTACATCAGGCAACGCATGCAGGCCCAACAAGAAGAAATTGCCCGCCAGCAAACCCAACTTGCTGAAAAGGAAAGGGCGCTGCAGCGCGAGCGCGAACTGACCGACCGACTGAAACAGGTGGATCAATTGAAGGACCAATTCCTGGCCAATACCTCCCATGAGTTGCGCACGCCACTGCAAGGTATTATTGGTATCACCGAGTCGGTATTGGATGGCACTACCGGCGCAATCACTCCGGAAACCGAATCCAATCTGGAAATGGTGGTCGCCTCCGGGAAGCGACTCAATAGCCTGGTCAACGATATTCTCGACTTTTCCAAATTGCGTAACCTCGATATTGAATTGGCTACGAAACCGGTCGGACTCCGGGGACTGGTGGCGGTTGTACTCAGAAACAACGAGCCATTAACCAAGGGCAAAGATTTGGCTTTGGTTAATGAAGTGGACCGGGATTTGCCGGCAGTGCTGGCAGATGAGAACCGGTTGCAGCAAATCTTGTTCAATCTGGTCGGCAATGCTGTTAAATTTACGGAGAAAGGGCATGTGGAAGTTGGTGCGGAATTGCTCCCCAAGCCCCGGGACCGGCAACTGCAAATTTATGTAAAAGATACCGGCATTGGTATTCCGGAGGATAAAATGGAGGCCATCTTTCAGGAGTTCGAGCAAGGAGATGGCTCCAGCGCCCGGCAGTTTGCGGGCACCGGCCTGGGATTGAGCATCAGCAAGAAGTTGGTGGAACTACACGGCGGTGAAATGCGGGTCGAAAGTACGGTAGGACGAGGCACCACCTTCTTTTTCACGCTGCCCATCTCAACCGAACAAGCCCCTGCTATAAGCAATGCCAGTACCCGGCTTGACCAACCACTCGCCAGGTTAGCGAGCGGAAGTTCTGCTTCAGAGGCCGGGAGGAGCAAAACCGCCACTACAGCCACCAACGCAAAAAACACTTTCCACATCCTCGTAGTAGACGACGAACCCATTAACCAACAAGTCTTCAAAAACCATTTGACGGGTGGTGGAGGCTTCCGGATCAGCCAGGCCCTCAACGGTGAAGAAGCCATCCAACTCCTGGAAAGCGGCCAAGATTTCGATCTGGTGCTCCTGGACGTCATGATGCCGCGCATGTCCGGCTATGAAGTTTGCCAAAGGATCAGAGAGAAGTTTTTGCCTTCCGAGTTACCGGTCATCATGGTTACGGCAAAAAACCAAGTGCGGGACTTGGTTCAGGGCCTTTCACTGGGAGCGAACGACTACCTGCCCAAACCTTTTCATAAGGAAGAACTACTGGCGCGTATCAATACCCAACTGGATTTGCATCACATCTTTTCGGTGGCCAGTAAGTTTGTGCCCAATTCTTTCTTGCATTCCCTGGATCGCCAACGACTCACCGAGGTGGCACTGGGGGATCACGTCCAAAAGGAGGTCACCGTGCTGTTCAGCGATATCCGCGGTTATACTACCCTTTCCGAGGCCATGACGCCCGAAGAAAACTTCAATTTTGTCAATGTCCTGCACGGAAGGATGGGACCAGCTATCCACCAGCATGGCGGCTTCATTAACCAATACCTTGGGGATGCCATCATGGCCATTTTTCCCAACAGTCCCCACCAAGCCCTATTGGCCGCAATTGATATGCAGAAAAGGCTGCAAACTTACAATGAAGATAGGGCGACGGCCGGTAAAGTACCGATCAAAATGGGCATCGGACTCCATACCGGCGACCTCATCATGGGCATCATCGGCGATGAAAACCGGATGGATGCCGCCACCATTGCCGATACTGTTAATACGGCTTCCAGAATTGAAAGCCTAACCAAACACTACGGAACTTCCATCCTGCTTAGCCAGGAAAGCCTGGGCAAAATTAACGAGGCGACCGGCTTTCATTGTCGGTATCTGGGGCAGGTCCAGGTCAAAGGTAAGAATGAAGCCGTCGACCTCTACGAATGCTTTGACGGGGATCCACCTTTGCTATTTCAACATAAGCTGGAAAGCCAGTCGATCTTTACAAAAGCAATGAACCAATTTCGGAACCGGGCTTTCTCCAAAGCCGCTGATTCTTTTGATCGGGTATTGAAAATCAATGGTGAAGATCTGACCGCCAGATTATTTTTGAATCGGGCGCGTTTGCATGAGGCTCAGGGGGTACCGGATGACTGGACGGGAGTTGAGGTCATGTCATTTAAATAGTTTGCATAGTAGCACACAAAACAAGACTTTGATAAAAGAGCCTTAAGTAATACTACTTTGTCACTTTAAATTATCATATCGCTGCAAGTCAGCAGCTCTTTGTTCATGGCGCTTTTGGATCAGATTCCACACTTGCTGAGAAGTGT
>JANQRV010000515.1 GCA_028284395.1 Saprospiraceae bacterium | reverse complement strand
GCGATAAACGCGCAACAAGTAATTGCCGGAGGGAGAAAGTCGGTATTCCAGGACAAAATCTCCGGTAAAAGCCGTTAGTCCCTCTTGCTCACCACTACTGCCCGTTCCGATGTCGAGGTTGCCACCTACCTTGACATTGAGTCGATCGTTGAACAACCTCTTGGAAACACCGAGTTGGACCTCCGTGGCCAGGTCGGTGCTCGCGGGATCAATACCCGGTCGATAGGCTTCAACTCCCAACGACAGGTCCAGGCCCTTGATCAGTTTGCCGGCCAGGCGGTTCAGCTGATTGGACACCAGTTTACTGACACTGGATAACAGCGCTGCCTCTCCTGCATTCGTGACGGTCTGACCGCTGTTTTGCGCATCGATAAAGCTATTGAAGAGCAGGAGACCGAAGACCTGGGTATTGAGTTCGGTCTCATTGTTGCGCAATTGCCGCAGCCGGTTTTGAGCAGCATTTGCGATGCTACCCTGGGGGTTGCCCAAAAGGACGATGTCGAAGGTCAAGACGGGTTCGGCCAGATCGCCGGAGATTTTCATTTGCACCTGTACATCGGCTCGTTGGATACTGGCAGACGATGTGCCATCCGTCATTTGATCTCGGACCAGATCGCCCAGTACTACCCGGGTTTGGTAAGCTGCCGTGATGTCCAGTTGAGCACGCAAAGGGTCGCCATTGAAGCTGATTTTACTTCCGGGCAGGATGGTAAAATCCCGTTTGATCAGTTGCTCATAGCTGAAGGAGTAGCGCCCCTCCGTCAATTCGTAACTTCCGTTGATGCGCACATTTTGAGCCGGATCCATGTCCACGGTCAAATTGGAGACACCTTTGCAAACCAATTTGTCGCCGCTCAAGGGGTCGATGATGACCTGTAGTTCTGCATCTTTGGTCATTTCCAAGTTCAGCTGCAAATCGACGCCGGGAGAAGTCAGCCGATAGTTGTTGAGGTAATTGGTATCCCGTCCGAGGCTGTCCAAGCCCGGCCGGCCAAAAATGATAAAATCTTCTTGGGTGATGGCTTCTTCTTCCGTCAACGGCACGGTGTAAAAGCGAGTACCGGGTTGGGTAACGGCGTTGATAAAAAAGCGGGGTTGGTCAGCCGGCCCCCGGATGGTCATGTCGGATTTGAGAAATAGTTGGCCGTAAAATAACTCGTTGTTCTCGGCAGTGGTATTGAGAAACTGGAACCGATTGGTAGCAAAGTTCAGGTCAAGTGTTATGTCATCGAAAAATTGATGATCAATCTTACCCCTCAATGCTGCAGATCGACCTTCGGCATCCGTCATTTCCAGCTTTCCAAAGCGGATTTCACGGTCGGTAATATCGATGGTGGCCTCCGCTACCCGGTAAGGAATATTGATGTAGTCAACCGTAGTTTGGACCTCATGCAGTTGCATACGACCGTTTAAAACTGGCTGCCCCGGCTCTCCCTTTACGGAAAACCGGCCATCAAGATATCCCTGGCTGTTGTGAACAAGACCACTGAGGAATGGATCGAGCGTAGACATGGTCAGTCGTTCTAACTGCGCTTTGAGGTCGAAGTATCGATCGTCAATGGCATAGGTGCCCTCCAGACCGAGATGATTACCTTGTCCCGTCAAAGCCGATGAAAAGACAATCAAGGGCTGAGCGGGTGATTGGCGTGCCAGCAATTGGAGGTTGCCGATGACAGTGGTATCCATTCGCCAGTCAAGCAGGCTCAGGTCGGCCGTGAAATTGAGATTAGATAAAAAATCACGGGCCTCCAGCCGCCCGTTCAAAGCACCGCCCAAGTAGTTGTTGGGCAGATCCATCAGGGGATTCAATACGGCGATGTCAAACTGATCGAATTGGAGTGCAAGCAGACTATCCCGGGCAGTATCCGTACCGGAGACGCCATCGATGCGTACAAATTCGCGGCCCTTATTCACATCCAGTCCCCGGATTTGCCATCCCTCCTGCAGATGGTACTTCATCCGGTGCCCCCGGTCGATCTGCCAGTCCACGCCATTTATCCGCATAAAAGGTTCCAGCTCTATTCGCCAGTAGTCTTCTTCGGTGATCCAACTACCAGCGATTCGCCCCAACAGGCGGTCTGTTTGTTCGGTTGAAGAAAAATCGAACGATAAGGTATCGTTGCGGACCACAGATTTGAAACCGGGTCGGGGAAGGACGACGTTTTCTCCCGATTGCAATTGTCGGGCCTTCGCTTCTACCGTCAGTCCGGCATTGACCGGCCGGGAACGAATTTCGAGACTGTCCAAGGCTAAAGTGGCGTATCGCAGGGTGGGTAATCCCAACTGAAAAGTCGCAATTCCCTTTGCCGGCTGGAAGGCAAGGTCGATGTCCAGGCCGTCGAGTACCCTGAGGTTGGGAGCGATGATGCGGGTTAATTGTTTCGGGTTTTCAAGATTCAAATGGGCTCGCAGATCCGTACGGTCCGACCATTGGAGAGAATCCGGCCGAGCCAACAGGTCGCCGAAGGGAAAATATTGACTGGCCCAGGCCAGCATTTCATTCGCCAAACCACTGAGTTGATACTTTCCCTGTAGGTCAAATTGAAGTAAGTCGCTGCCAAGGTTGAGGGATTGATGTCCGGTTACATCTTTAGCAGCAACCACGACGATCGAATCCGTACGGTAGGTACGAATAGAATCGCGAATGAAGACATTGCTGAGGATCAACTGACCTTCCAGTTCATCGACTTGAAAATTCTCGATATCGGTATGTAGGTCCAAACCCGTTTCGATAGAGCGTCTACTTAATCCTAAGGGCTGCAGATTCAACGTTTCAAGCTGCAGGTCGAACTGATAAACCGGCATGGAGTCCTGGATCGGCACCCGGCCTTGATAGCGAAAACGCAAATTGGGATCGTCCATCCGGATGTTTCCGGTAAAAACATGAGGCTGCAGATTGCCGGTCAGTTCCAGGCTGTCATAGGCATAATTCCGGTAGGTCAAATCGCTTAAATGTGCGTTCAATTTTGTATTCCACTCCGCGGGACGCAATCCCTCGCCGGTAATGTCCGCCCGAAGATTGGCCTTGCCCAGCAAGCTATCGTTTCCAAGCTTGCCCAGATCGAAGTCTGCCAGGATCAAACTGCCGTCATACGCTGCATTAGAATGATCTTCATTGAAGTCGAACCGGGCCTTTGTCTGCAAAAAACCGGCTTCGGAATGCAACCGGAAATTGGTGTCAAACCGGCGGATGGTCCCGTCGAAGGTGCCGCTCAACTCCATCCTTCCCAACTTGGACAACAGCGTCGGGGTTTGGCCCGGGAAGAAACCAAGCCAGTGATCCGCCACCGTAAACAACGTATCCAGGGTCAGCTGAAATCGGGTATTGTCCAAATCCGGTAAACCGACGGTGTAGACATTCCCCGCCAATTGAGGGCCCCTTTCGGATGTAAGTCGCAGGTCCTCCAACTTAAGGTTCTTCAAATCTCCGCGCACCTTGCTTTGCAATTGCACCAGTCCCCAATTTTCCAACGCAGTCGGTAAAGCCGAATCGCCGACAAATGGGGCCAACCCGGCGTAAGTCGCTGCCAGGTCTTCGATATTCAAATTGAGATTCAGGCGGTCCTGATCGAGCACCTGGCGGAGCCGCCCGGCCGCTCTTACGTGGAGTTGCCGCCCCTGTCTCAAATTTAAGTCTTCCAGCCGTAAGTTGGCCAGAGTTCCACGGATGGTTCCACGGCCCGATATGAGAGGAGTTCCGAATCGTTTGGTGATTCCCGGTAGGAAATATTCCAGATCCATCATGGACACTCGCCCCTCCTCCACCCGGATGGAAACCGCCAGATCTTCACTTCGGTACAGTTCGCTTTTACCCGTTAACAAGCCCAGAGCGGCCAGCGTGGGATAAGCTATCGAAGAGGTATGTCTTAATTCGGAGGAAGGGGTTTGCAAATGAAAATTGCGAATGGAGGCCATGGTATCGGTCCAGGCGACTTCCCCTTGCAATTGTTCCAACAAAAAACCCGAACGTTCTTGCAAACTAAAAGCCCGGATAGCACCGGATATCTCATCATCGTGGATTAAGACGTCGCCGATCTCCCAATTGATGTGATCCGCCATCACGTTGCCCGGATCAAAACCCACCGTATCTCGCTTTTCACGACTGCCTTTTTCATACGCAAAACGCCCTTCTTCCAACTTGGAATGAACGACCTGAATCTTCCAGCTGACGATTGGAAAAACGGGCGGTGCGACCTCGACCACATCAGTGTCAACCGGTCCGCTTAATGACCGATCGGCATAGTAAAACAACGGTCGCTCCAACCGTAAGTTCCGCACTTCCAGCAATTGTTCGGCCAAGTCCAACCGACCGACTCTTGCCTTGAGTTCATCCAGTGCGGCAATCATATTTACCTTGCCGATCTGATCCTGATAGGTAATCCTGGTATGCTGCAGCGATAAACTGTTCGGTTTGATCTGCCACGCCCTGGCGTTACCGGAAGAATCCTGTGGTTGGGCCGGACCGGCAAAAGCCCGGCGAATAAAATCGTAATTCCACTGCCCGGAGGTATCTCTTCGTATGTGGGTCACCATATCGGATAGTCCGATTCGGTCGACCACCACTTCACTTCGAAGCAGTCTCAAAGGATTAAAATGGATGGATAAGCTTTTCGCGGCCAACAATGTGTCTGCGTATTGATCGCGCACTAACACATCCTTCAATTCGAGCCATTGGAAACGCTTCCATGCGAATCCTTCCACAGCTACTTCAGTATCGAGTTTTTTATTCAACCAGGAAACAGCTTTTCGAATGGTAACATCCTGTACCGGCTTCCATTGAGAGAGCAGCCCCAGCAGAAGGCACAGCAGTAAAAGAACGACCAACCATTTTCCGGCCCTAGATGATATTTTTTTGATGGTAGGAAATCTCATCAGTTTTTCAGAAAGAGTATGTTTTGCATTTTCCTGGTTTAGGTAATCAAGATCGTCGGCAACGATGTCATTTGATGAACGCCTTTTTCCGAAAGATAGACATTATCGCGAATCGCTTACTATTCCTTTTCCTCTTTTTCCGTGATGTGTAAGCAAAGTATTTTATTTTATAAAACGGATTCGACCATCGGGTTAAGGACTGGCAAAGACAAATTGGTCACATGTGACTTAATTGCTTTCCGCCGTCTTTATCCCGAATGATAAAACAAGCGTGACCACACGGTTACTTAAAGCGCAAGTCATGAAAGAGAAAACAAATTCGTTATGGACATTTGGCCTGGTGTTTTCTTTGCTGGTCATTATGGTTTCCTGTTCCAATAGCCGATCCGGCGAGAACGGACGCTCCGGCAATGAAATGGGCATGTTATCGGGCGGAAAGAGCAATACGATTGAGACCATTACCGAAGGTATCCGTACCGGAAATATGGAAACGCTATCGCGATTTCTCGCCCCGGCATTCAGCCTGTCCGTCCTTGACCAAACCTATGAATCGCCGACTGCCGTCGAAGCATTGCAGACGTTTTATACAGAAAACAAGCCGTTGGAGTTTGAAGTGCGGCACCAGGGTACTTCCAAAACCGGGGATGGGAGGTATCTGGTGGGGCAACTACGCACCGGCAACGGCCTATTTCGCACCAATGTCATTCTTAAGAAAGGACAGATTGTAGAGCTTAAATTTTCGCGTCCTACACATTGAAATTGTGAAGTTGTTTAAAGTTTCCTTTGGCCTTAAATACTTTTCCAGTGATTTACTTCTTATTTTTCATCGGTTTTGTACTGCTCATCAAGGGCGCCGGTTGGTTGGTTTCGGGCGCTACCGGATTAGCGGCCCGCCTCGGCGTCTCGGATTTGATTATTGGATTGACCATCGTTTCCATGGGTACTTCCATGCCGGAGTTATTGGTCAACGTGATGGCCAGTGCCGAAGGCAGTTCGGGACTGGCTACCGGGAACATCCTGGGCAGTAACATTGCCAATGTCCTCCTGATCCTCGGAATTACCGCAGTCCTTTGCGACCTGCCGGTACAACGCAACACCGTATTGTCGGAAGTACCCTTCTCTCTTGCTGCCGCCCTACTCATTGGCTTCCTGGCCAATTCCGCCCTTTGGTACGAAAAGGCCGATGACCTTGAGATCAGCAGAGGCGACGGCATCATCATACTCTTCTTTTTCTTTCTCTTCATGGTCTATGTCTTTACCATTGCCAAAGAGGAATTGAGAGCCAATCCCGGGGAGAGCGTAGAGGTACCGGGACGTCCAATGTCGCGGAATTGGCTGCTGGTATTGGCTGGCAGCGGAGGCCTGTTTCTGGGTGGAAAATGGGTAGTCGATGGGTCGGTGCATCTGGCCGGGTTATTTGGGATGAGCGAAGCATTTATTGGCCTCACCATTGTCGCCATCGGCACTTCCTTGCCGGAATTGGTCACTTCGGTGATGGCTGCCATGAAAAAGAACACCGACATCGCCGTAGGCAATGCCATTGGTTCGAACATTTTCAATTTACTTTGGATTTTAGGGATTAGTTCCGTGATCCATCCTCTGCCCTTCAATGTGGCCTCGAATGTAGACATTATGATGGTGATTGGCTCCAGCAGTATGATCCTGTTGGCATTGATCATCGGTCGCCGCTTTGTGATTAAACGACTGGAGGGAGTGGTATTTCTCCTAGTGTATGGGTTGTATCTGTATTTCTTGATTCAACGGGGGTGAGTTAGAAGCAAGATCTGACCTTGTTGATCGCAGTAGAGCAAATAGAGATCACCGATCAACAGGGGGTGAGCACCGATGGGATAGCGCGATACGATACGGATGCATCTTTTTCGGCAAAAAAGGAGAGAGATCCGGCAGGGCTCCGATAAAAAAGCTAGCAAATAGCTATCTTTATTACCGTCATAAAGCAACTCCGAATCAATGCGCGCCTCCTTCAAAACATTCTTTGGTCTAAGCTGGCTAACGGTCCAGCTCTGTACCGCCCAAACGACTCTGCACTTCAATCAGATTGGCCCGGAAAGAGGACTGACCGATGCCAGAGTGGAGTGCATTTACCAGGATAGTCGCGGATACATGTGGTTGGGGACCGAAAACGGACTCAATCGTTTTGACGGCATTAACATCAAGACTTACAGCCCTGATCCGAATCGACCGGAGTTGAATCATCCCCAAGTCATCAACCAGATTCAAGAAGATGGGAACGGAAATTTATTGTTGAGCGGTTATTACGGCATCTACCGATACCAGCCGGAAATGGATCGATTCGAACTTCTATTTGAACCCAAACTGGGAGGGGAAACGGTCATCTACCCCCAATGTATCCTGCAGGATAGTACCGGGAAATTGTGGTTCGGAACCCTCAAACACGGATTGATGAGCTATAATACCCGATCTCAGCAGTTGGATTTTTTTTCGGAGGAGACCGGCCGGAAATTGAGGCCGGGTTATGTTATTGAAATGGCGGAAGACAGTTTCGGTCAATTCTGGTTTAGTTATCCGAATGGTATTTATCAATTCGATAAGGAGAGCCAAGCTCTGGATTACCATCCTTTTCGGGAGGACTTAGAAAGGACGAGAAATGAGAAAATGATTACCGCAATTGTAGAAGACGGCAAACGAAACCTGTGGGTTGGTACCAAGGAAGGCATTTGGCAATTCGACCGGAGCGCTCAACAATTTATCCGTTCTGCGTTAACACCAGAATCGGGGGGGCGCCCCATCCCGATCGGCACCCTATGTCCGGGGCCCCATGGCAATCTTTGGATCGGCACATTGCAGGGCTTGTATATTTTAGATATAACCGGCAATAAATTGACGCACCACCCCGCCGAAAGAACGAAAGAAGGCGGTATCAAAAGCAACCTCATTAATAACATTTACCGCAGTCCAACCGGTGATATGTGGATTGCGACCTATGATCAGGGGGTCTTTCACTACAGTTTGGAAAGAAAGCCTTTCGGTGCTGTAACGGATTTGCGGAGGGAATACCAGGAAATACCGACCATTCTTTTTGAAAAGACAACAGGTCAGACCTATCTGGCAGATCGCAATTCAGTAGCGTTATGGTCCCCGTTTACCGACGCTCGGCCCGCTGCTGAAATGTCTTATAGTTTCCTGGCGGCAATGGACTTCAATAATGATATCTGGATCGGGTCCTGGGAGCATGGTCTGCGGCGATTCGACCGGAAGAACAAGTTGGTGGCCGCTTACGGATCCAACACGGATGCAACCGGCTTACCGGGCATTTCGGCCACCAAGCTCCTCTGTGATCGGGCGGGTACCATCTGGGTCGGCATTTGGCTGGAAGGTTTGTATCGCTACTTACCGCAAACCGACAAGTTCGTCCCCTTTGAACTGATCGATCCCGAGGATGGAATCCATATCCGGGATTACAATGTGCTCGACTTGAAAGAATCTCCGAATGGTGGTATTTGGATTGCCACCGAGGACCGGTTGATAAAATTGGGAAGCGACCGGAAGGTAGAGCGCATCATCGGAGACCTTCCGCCTTGTTACCAAATCTATGAAACGCCTGATAGCAACACCCTCTGGTTGGCCACTCAAGAAGGACTTGGGCGATGGAATGCCGATACCGAGCAAATCAATTTTTGGAGAGCCAGCGATGGTCTTCCCGACAATGTTGTCCATTCCGTACAAGGGGATGATCAGGGAAACCTGTGGATCGGCACCCTAAAGGGACTTTCGAAATTTAATCCTCGCGACCACACCTTCCTGAATTTTGGAACCAACGATGGCTTACCGGGCAGTACTTTTATCCGGGGAGAGAGTTTGAAAGCGAGAAACGGCGCCCTCTATTTTGGCACCAACGGCGGCATCCTTCATTTCTTTCCCGACAGCATTCGGAAAAGCAAAAACCTGCCGAATGTCGTGATCACCGATCTTAAAATAGCAGGACAGCCTACCGCTATCCGACCGGTTGGGGACCATACTTCCAGTGATTCCTTCTACCTGCCAAGAGATGTTCCATTCATTGATGAACTGCGATTGGCGTGGCAACAGCGTGATTTTTCCTTTGAGTTTATTACTTTGAACTACTACCAACCGGAAAAAACAAAATACCGGTATCGCCTGAAAAACTATGATGACCAGTGGTTGGAAACGGGTGCCGAAAGACCGTATGCCAACTACACCAACCTGAATCCCGGAAAGTATAGCTTTCAGGTGATGGGAAGCAACAGCGATGGAATCTTTAATGAGAAGGTAGCATCGGTCGACATCATCATTGCTCCGCCCTGGTGGCAAACCTGGTGGGCCGTCTCCCTGTCGATTCTGTTCATCCTCCTGGCCATTGCTGCCTACGTGAGATGGCGCCTGTATCGCCTGCAGAAACAACAGAAAGTATTGGAGCAAACGGTAAAGGAACGAACGGCGGAAATGAAGACGCAAAAAGAAATCGCAGTACAGGAGAGGAAACGATCCGAAGAACTCTTGCTGAATGTCCTACCGGCAAAAGTTGCACAGGAACTCAAACAATATGGCAGTTCTCCCGCGCGAAATTATGAACAGGTGACGGTCTTATTCACCGATTTTAAACAGTTCACCGTAATTTCCGAAAAACTGTCGGCCGAAGAATTGGTGAGCGAAATCAACAACTGTTTCAAACAATTTGATCAAATTGTCACCAAATACCGGGTGGAGAAAATCAAAACAATCGGTGATGCCTATATGGCCGCCACCGGACTGGGCCTCGAACCTGATGAAAAAGTAATCGACATCGTTTGGGCAGCACTGGAGATGCAAGAATACATTGAGCAACGCAAACAGATAAGAGAAGCTGCAGGGATGCCGGGATTTGAAATGCGCTGCGGCATTCATACCGGCCCCGTCGTCGCCGGGATCGTCGGGATCAAAAAGTTCCAATACGACATTTGGGGAGATACGGTAAATGTAGCTGCCCGCATGGAATCAAATGGTGAGGTCGGCAAGGTCAATATTAGTGCTGCCACTCATCAGTTATTGAAAGACCAGACCGGCTTAACCTTTCTTCCGAGGGGCGAAATTATGGTGCGAAATAAAGGGGGAATGGACATGTTCTTTGTGCAGAAGTCCCCTACTCCCCTTCCGTCATAAGCGACTGCCCGTAGGTAATAAACGAAAATCCCTTATTGGAGTAATCGCCGACCATTACTGCCTGGATCAAAGGTTGGACGTCTTTATTGCGGGAGCTGATAGAGACGATAAAGTTTGCTCCCGGGCCTCCGGTATCATCCTCTCTTTCGATCACGTAATTGAGTGTGGCCATGGGAGGAAGACTCAATTGGCGATCGATGAAACTTTTCACCAAATGACCATCGGTGTTGTAGTAGTCAATCTTTGAAAGGAATAGAGAATCTTCAAAGCTGGTATTTCTAATGCTTAGCGTAGCCGCCAGCAAACTCTTTGGATTCTGTACGTCAATGTAGATATCCGAATATATGGGAACGTAGACGATGTCCTGGTATGCCATCTCACCTTTTTCGAGGGCGTGGTCCACTTCGAGCGACTCCAACTGATCTACGCCTTCCGTGTCGAGGTTTGGATTGGACGGTTCGCAAGAGAACAGCACGAACAATACGTGCAAGGTCAAAACATAAGATGTGGTCTTCATATAAGAAAGCTTAAATGTGTAACGACAGAAGTATGCTAAATAGTTTTTATTTTATCCTCTTACTTTGGGTAGAAAAAGACAACCCTAACTTGTCGTATCCGGAGATCATTACCGCCTCAAAAACGGGTTCCGGAGTATCCGGCGCAACGCTCCAATCAAAAATAAAATTTCCGCCGGTACCTCCCGCCTTATCCAGCTGATCAATAACGATTTCGACCGTTTCCATCGGTTTTAAATAGATGGCATTTTTCAAATACATGCGGATGGATTCGCCGGCCGTATTAAAATATTGCGCTCTCCGAATAATGACCGTATCGGATTCACTCACGTTCCGCATACTGATGGTAGCGGTGAAAGTTACAATTTGCAAGTATAAAACGGGGTGTCCGCGATTTGTTCACGAAGCACCCCGTTTACAGGTTCGTTTTGAAGGACAATCCGTGGCGACCAACTAGCTGGCCAAAGCCACTTCGGCTCGTTCTTCGAATTTGGTTATTACTTTATTCCGAACGCGCAATAAGCGCATTTTCACGGCACTGGCGGAGAGTCCCATTTTCTGTTGCAATTCCTTAATGCTCGCCCGATCCATGTATTTTAACTGTAGCAAAGTACGGTCGGCTTCGTCCAGGCTTTCAATCAAGTCGTGCATTTGCTCGATCATCCGGTCTTTGGCCATAAGGGCATCGATATCGGCTGGTTGATCGGCCAGGTCGAATCTTTCTTCCGCAGAAGTCATTTTCAATTTGGACTGATTGCGGCCGTAGTCGATACACGCATTGTGAGCAATGCGAAACAACCAGGCCCGAAACGTCACCACATCCCTAAGTTTCGACAAAGAGTCGGCAGCTTTGATGAATACATCCTGCGTGAGGTCGAAGCCCACATCCCGGTTTTTGATCATAGACACCGTATAACTGTATACTCTTTCGTAATATCGGTTATACAATTCTCCGAAGGACTGGCTGCATTTGGTTTGCTGATATTGCAATACTAGTGTTTCGTCGGTAAGGATGGAAAACGTCCTGTTTTTCATGTCAGTAACATTATTTTTGATTACTGACACAAAGTTGGTCCGAAACGTGCGGCCAGAGTACGGCTAAAAGCCGTATTTATCAAAACCGGTATTTTACCTAGGCAGTAGGTAATTTACCTATTGTAGTTGATCGATGGGTTTAGTCAGACGGTGGTCAGACCATGAGAAATGGCGTATTTTACCAGGCCCGCCGTATTTTTGGCTCCGGTTTTCTCCAGTAAATTCCGCCGGTGCGTATCGACGGTCCGAATACTGATGAAGAGCTTTTCGGCAATTTCCGGGTTGGAGTATTCTTCTGCGATCAGTTGTAACACTTCGATCTCCCGCTTGGATAGCGGAACCCCTCCTTTCGCTTCTTTTGGATTGGTACCTTTGGTAAAATGCTTTACGATAATGGAGGAAACGGCATTGCTGTAGTAGGTGTTGCCCTGGGCGACCACCCGGATGGCATTGATCATTTCTTCGGAGCCGGCGTCTTTGAGCAGGTAGCCGGAAGCGCCGGCTTCTAACATCTTGACGATGTAAGCTTCTTCGGTGTGCATCGATAAGACCAAGACCCGGACGTTCGGATATTTTTCCTTGACGATCTTGGTAGTGTCAATGCCACTGGTATCTCCCATGGAAATATCCATTAATATGACATCGGGCACCGCTTGCTCCAATCGGGCCAATACCTGACGTCCGTCACCGGCTTCGGCAATGACGTCGATGCGGTCGTCGTCTTGCAAAATGGCACAGATGCCATCCCGGAAAACTTTGTGATCGTCGGCTATCAGTACTTTTATCATGTCATTTAAATTGGAATTTCCACCGCCGCGGACACCCCGTGTCCCGGGCTGGAATCGATTGTAAAATTACCGTTTAAGGATTTCGTCCGGGTATAAATATTGGGTAAACCGATGCCCTTATCGCTTCTTCGGGCCCATTCTTCCTTTTGGAACCCAACCCCATCATCCTCCACCATCAGCAAAATGTGATCGGAGTGCCGAATCAATTGGATATTGATCGATTGGGCTTCGGCGTATTTGAAGGCATTATTGATCAATTCCTGGGCGATCCGGAAGAGCCCCAGTTCTACATTTTGATCCAATCGTTGCTCCATACCGGACTGGTAAAAGTTGACCTCTACCTGTTCGCTGTCATTGGCTTTATTGGCCAAGTTCTGTAGGGCGGTCGACAGACCGAAGTCCCTTAGGGCCCCCGGCATCAGAGCATGGGAAATGCTGCGCAGGTCGGTTGCTACCGTATGGACCAACTCACCCATGGCATTGATTTTTTTGTTTGTCCTCTCCGAGGTGGTACCGACTTCCCGCTTTACCGCATCGAGATTGAGTTTGATGGTAGAGAGCAAAGGCCCAATCCCATCGTGAATTTCCTTGGCAATGCGTTGTCGTTCGTTCTCCTGTCCTTCGAACATGGCATTTAATGAAGCTTGTTCCAGTTCTTTGGTCTTAGTAATGTCTTCGGTGGTAATGATCATGCCGTTGAGGATGCGTCGCCCCTTGATGTTGAGGTGTTGTTGCTCAAATTGGATGTCATTCAAGTCGAACGGTCGCCGGCCTTTTTGAATACAGATCGACAATTCCTGATAGAGTGTCGGGATGCCCTGTACCAGATCCAGAATGTCGACCTCCAGTACGTCGGCCACCTTTTGGTCGATGACCAAATTCGACAGTGCGAGTTCATTGCACATGATGACGGTGCCTTCTAAATCGATGGCCAGGATACCGTAGGGCGAGTTTCCGATGATGGAAACCAAAAAGTCATATGTTTCCGTATAGGTATTCATTTCATTTTAGCGACCATTACCGTGACATCCCCGTAGGAGCGATGAAAGGTGTTAAAGATGTTGTTGGCCATGTTTTGTGCCCGTTCCGCTCCGCTCAATTCCGCAGTATGGATCTTAGTGTTGATGCCGTCCGTACAGGTTATGAATACAGCCGGGCGTTTAATCGCAATTTTCTGTACTGAGATTCGGGGTAGTTGGTAAGCCCCTACTCTCCCGTCAAAATTCCGCAGCAAGTACAAATCTTGTTCCAATACATAAGAATGCGTGTCCCCGATCCCCAGATAACTAATAGTGTCTTCTGCAATCAATGCCAAGCTCATAGCAAGTCCTCCCTCGATTCCGCTTTCCCGAACCGCCTGATCGACGGCTAAAACAATGCCATCAAGCGGACTTTTAAAATGATCGAGGACGACCGATTTGGCTAAAACCGCCATTCGGTGTGCTTCCACTCCCTGACCGATGCCGTCGATGACACCGACCAATACTGTTTCACCGTCAAACTGCTTCACCAGAAATTCATCGCCGTTTTCCAAATATCGATCGTCCGGTACCGAGACGGCTCCATATTCAAATCGGGTATCGGGCAGGGGCAGGTATTTCTCCATCAGGATTTGCGTTCCTTCCCCCGGCTTGGTTGCTACATCAAGCCAGTCCATCGATCGCCGTGCTACGGTGAATCCGAGACCAAGGCTGGTTGGGTCGGTCGAATGTCCTTCCCGCATAGCGCGACCCAGATCTCCGATGCCAGGTCCGGTATCGGAAACCAATACCCGCAACGTTCTTTGCTTGGGCCCTGCTTCAATCCGGACTTCTCCGTGATTGGCATAGCGAATCACATTTTGTGCCATCTCCGATACGGCCAGGGCTACTTCTGCAACACCATGCCGGTCAAAATGCATCCACTCTGCGATCGCCCTGGCCTCATCCCTGGCAAGGGCCACATCTCTTTCCGTCAAAATTCGAATGGCGATCGCCTGCTCCATGGTTTATGCTTCTTTAATTTTGACCAGTTGCAAACCCTGCCGCTTGTACACTTCTTCCAGTGCCCGCTTCAGGTTCTTGGCCACAAAAATATTGTCCAAATTGACCCCGGCTGAAACCATGGACTGCGCTACTTGTGGTTTGATACCGCAAAAAATGACGTCCATACCGACCAACTGCAGGGTCTTATTGATCTTTCCGATGTGTCCTGCAATCGCCGTATCGATCACATCGACATTGCTCAGATCAATAAGGATCAGGTCGTTCTCCGTTCGTCCGACAACCTCCAGCATCGCATCCGTCACTTTTTTGATCCGGGCCGAATCCAGGGTCCCGAAAAAGCCGGAGTACAGGCAGCGATCCGTTAATTCATTGACCACAATGGGTGCCTCACCGATGATCTTGCGGCGACTGATGGCAACTTGCTGGATCGGTAACTCGTGGGTCTTTTCTTCTTTGGTTTTAGCCATTTTTTGTGGTTTTATTGGCCAAAGATAGTCAATCGGAAAGAATGGCCTTTAGGGAAAGGACGCGGAGTTCTGGTTTGGTCACTTTGACGGATTGCATCTGTGTCTAGTCCGGTTTCATTCGAAAGACAAATTGGCGGCTGCCAAACAAAAGGGCTATCTGCAAATCGCGGGAAAACCAACGCAAACAAAGCCGTCGTTCACAAACCGCACCAACTCAATGAGGCCACAGACTTCTGCAGCAACAAATTATTGGATTTCCTGGGTTGTATGATTTTAGTGGAAAGGACAATATTAATCACAGGATGCAGCGCCGGTATTGGCCGGATGACCGCTGAAAACATTTCAATTCAATCTTCTGTACTCATTCGGACTAATGCCGGTCTTGTGTTTAAACAAGCGGCTAAAGCTCTGCGGATATTCAAACCCTAGATCGTAGGCAATGGCACCAATTGAAGCGCTGGAATTCAGAAGCATGGTCTTGGCTTTGTGCACGACCTTGTCATTGATGTGTTCTTTGATGCCCTTACCCGTTTCCTTTTTCAACAGATCGCTTAGATAATTCGCCGACATATTGAGTTCTTTTCCAAAATAACCGGCGGAGGGCAATCCGGAGATGGTTGCCTGGCCGGAATTGAAATAGGCTTTCAGTTTTGATTCGAAGTTGGTAACAAAATCCTTATGGAGATTGGTACGGGTATAAAACTGCCGGTCGTAGAACCGGGTACAGTAATTCAGGAGTAACTCCAGGTTCGATGTAATCAGTTTCTGGCTGTGCTTATCGATGTTCTGACTGTACTCTTCTTTGATTTGTTGGACGACCTCAAAGATGAATTTCTGCTCTTTTGTAGACAGGTGCAGGGCTTCATTTACTTCGTAGGAAAAGAAAGTGTATTGATCCATGTTTTTCCCGAGCGGCGACTTTTGCAACAGGTCCGGGTGAAACAACAGGCTCCAGCCACTGTTTTCTCTTAGCATTTCTGCTTCTTCCCTGGTTGGAGAGGCAAATACCTGTCCCGGACTGGTAAATATTATGCTGCCTTCTTGAAAATCGTAAGTGGTACGTCCATAACCAAGGGAGCCGCTGACGCTATCCTTAAACATGATCGCATACAGATCAGTCGTAAACCGAAGGTCAAAGAATTTATCTTCGAGGTCTCTTTTTTCTTCTTTGTTACTCTCGTCAATCAGGGAGACCAAAGGATGTTCGGGGGCCGGAAGCCCGATTATATTGTGGAAATGTGATATGCTGGTTATTTTGAAGATTTCGCTCATGGCTTCATCATTGTTCGGTCAAAGTTATGCATTCAGCGCCTCATTCAAAGGCATGTCTCCCAATCGTTTTCCGGTTAGAGCAAAAACGGCATTGCCAATGACAGCTCCCTTCGCTCCCCATTGAATATTGAAATTATGAACGCGGCTGTATTCTCTTTGATGAGGCCGGTCCTACGATTTCGTAGCTCTTTTTTACCAAGGCTTTGGCCATCGCCATATCTTTCGCATGCGGATTGGGCGATTCCATGGGCCAGCCGCCTTTTCGGCATTCTTTATCCCGGTAGAGTATACTGTGTTGACTGAAATAGGCGCCGGAATGCAAGGGCGCATCATCGGATAACATGCAATGAAGCGAAGTCTGGGCCGACTCTTCATTACTGTTGGTCCAGGAATTGCGGAAAGGCAGGAAAAGCACTCGCATGACATTCATCAATAAGCCATCTCCGCCAAAATTAGACCGGGCCCAACCGGGATGGAGGGAATAGGTAGTTACGCCCGTACCTTCCAGTCTTTCCGCCAATTCCATGGCATAGAGGACAGATGCTACCTTTGCCTCGCCGTAGGCCGCAAAGTTATTGTATTTCCGCTGCCGGAAATTTAAGTCGTCCAGATTGACCTTATATCGATTTTTAGGGCTGCCGGCGTGCACCACCGACGACAAGATCGCCATTCTTGAAGGTGCCGACGCTTTGAGTGTATCCAACAGTAGTTCCGTCAGCAGGAAATGGCCGAAATAGCTCACCGCAATGGTCATTTCCAAGCCATCCTTGGTGTACACCGGTTGGTTGCCCATGGAGACCATTCCGGCATTGCAAACAAGGCCGTGGAGGTGGCTGTGACTGCTCAAAAATTCATCGACAAAGGCGCGTACGGATTGCAGGTCCGCCAAATCGCATTGCATTACCTCATAGCTGCCTTTTAGGCCGGCAAAAGATTGGGCGGCTTCTTTTCCGGCATCGACCCTTCGGCAAGCCATCACTACGTGTCCGCCTTGTTTTACCAATTGCCTGGTCGTTTCCAGGCCCACACCGGAATTGGCGCCGGTGACGATATACGTTTTTCCGCTGATGTCTTTGGCAAGCGTTTCCGCATCACACCAGATTACACTTTTATTGGCCATCGTAATTGTATGGTTTTATTTTTTCATCGAAGTTATTTCAATTGCTTCGCATGTTTTTAACCGTTTTCCAGATGTTTGTAACATTTTCCTGGATTTTTCCGGAATGTTGATTTGACACCCGACGACCCTATTGTATAAATTTATGCTGATCGGACTCTAAAGGTTCATTGGAAGCTTTTCGAGGGTTGTTTGAAAATTAGTTCATTTATTTTTGAACTAAATGAACTAATCTTATATTTGTGCGGTATAAACTCAGTATATGAAGCGTAAAGTTGACATTATCGAGTATGCAAAATTTTTTAACGAAATGGGTTATACCATTGCCTTTGGAAAAATCTTTGGCTACTTAATCTCTTTCAATAGCAGAACATTTGAGGAAATAGTCCATGATTTAAAATTAAGTAAAGGCTCCGTTAGTATGACCTTAAAAGCCATGATGCAAAATGGATATTTGGATTACACCTTAAAACCAGGTGACCGTAAAAAGCACTACAAAATTTCTTTTTCAAACTGGCAATCCGGGTTAAAAAAACGAATAAACAGCAGCCAACAATTCGTGGATCTATTGCACGGAACTTTGCAACACAATTCAAATTTATCCAATGAACAACAGCAAACGATCCAAAAACTGATTGGATTTGAGCAACTTTTTCAAGAAAAAATTGACGAAATCATATCAGAGTTCGAATGAGTTCATACGCTAATTAGCAAGTTATCCAATGATCTTTTCAAAACTAAAGAAGTACCCAATAGCCGTATTTTTTATCCTTGCCTTACTGATCTCATGGGCAGGATGGATTCCTTATGCTGCTTCAAAGTCGGGCCTTCTAAATTCCAAAATACCTACAGAGTTAATTTGGTTAGCAGAATTCGGACCTTCTCTTTCCGCAATTATTGTTACACTCCTACTTTACGGTAAAACAGAAGTGAAGAACCTGCTAAATGGGCTATTCCAGTGGAATGTAGCATTCTACTGGTATCTGTTTGCCATATTTATAACGCCGGTTTTAATGCTACTGAGTATAGGGCTTGATGGACTTGTTTCCGGGACTACTTATGATTTTTCTTTATTGAATGAGTGGGACACCAATTTTATAAAACGAACGGAGGCTTTTACACCTTCCATGGGAATAATTACCAGCTTAGTTGCCTATATGCAAGAAGGCCCTCTTGCTACCGGGACTGTTTTTGTGGTACTCGCACTTACCAATGGTGGGCTTTCTGAAGAAATAGGTTGGCGAGGATTTGCCTTAAAGGAATTCCAAAAAAAGCCATTCAACATTTTATGGGCAAGTCTATTTGTAGCTTTATTATGGGCATTATGGCATACAGGAACGCTGTTTTGGCAGACCGTGATGACATCTAATCTAATGGATGGCTTTTCCTTTGCAATATCTTATGTATTTCAGTACTTGTTATTGGTGTTTCCATTATCAATACTATATACCGTCTTATTCAACGGAACAAGAGGAAGTATTTTACTTTCCATTCTCTTGCATGCATGCTACAATATCTCAATTTCCGTATTTGCCACAGCTTTGCCGAATTTCCCGATGCTGATGTTTGTCGGTATACTATGGCTATTTTCTATCGTTCTTCTTCTGATACTTTGGAAGAATGGCAGGTACAATAAGATTTACGATCCCTCCTCTCGATAAAACCATCGCATCTCTTACATTCACCTGTTGGATAGTGTTTTCATCCAAGATAACGCCTTCCAAATTCCCGCCACTGTTAACCCTTTCTACAGCTTCTTTAACCGTTAGAACTTCCATCATCCTGATTTTTAAGTTTTTGTTCAATATAGAGATTTTTCATCTTTGCTGCATCGGCTCCGCATACCCATCCAGCCCGGAAGATACGATCATGCCCGGCGCAACAGCGTTCATACGGATGTTGCATTGCCCGGACTTCCATCCAGATACAAAGACTACATCATGTAAATTCAGAAACCCAGAAATGCTTTGGGGTTAATTTCACAAATTTGACGGTAGTTTTCTTCATTAATGGCTGCTCTGATCCTAATTGACATTTCTCTTTCGGTCTTCTTTTCCTGTTCAATCATGTAGTAATCAGAACCAAAAAGGACCTTCTGTCGAATAGCCGGATTGCTCAACCAGACCTTTAGAAGAGGGAAATATTTCTCATCACTAAAAAGTGTATAAGAAATATCAGTGTATAAGTTCTCATGGTTGTTGATCATGTCTATGATTTCACTTAGCCACGATTTGTTTTCTTCATCGGGATCTTCTGGGTCCCAACCGGTGTTAAAATAGTTATCCCATTCAATATTACCTCCAAAATGAGCCAGACAAACTTTCAATTCGGGAAATGCCGATAAAATCCCTTGAAAGTTCTTAGGTTCTGTAAAATAATGAGAAAACTCACGAGGCTGGTTCCTTGTTAGTCTTCCGCGCCATGGATGGTCCAACATTTTATCCGTGATTTTTCTGGTATAAACTCCTCCACGAGAGCAGTGCGACATTATTGGCAGGTCATTAGCTTGTGCGTATTCATAAATGGGAAGCAAGGCGGGATCATTGGGATAAAATCCCAATCTAGGATATATCTTAATCCCCTTGTAGTCGTGATCTTCTACGTAGCGTTTCACCAAATCAAAGACATTGGAACGCCGTGGATCAACCGGTACAAAGGGAATAACCATATTCGGAAAAGTTCGATATAATTCAGTTAGTTCCTGAAGTTGACTCTCTAGGTCTTTCTTGATTTTTCCATTTGGGGACATAAACGCCATATCCATCGGAAGGATTACAAATCTTGTATTCTTGGGATAAAACTCCCTGATTCTTTTCAATACGTCGCATTGCTTTTTGCTTGCGGCAACTTCTAAAAACTGCATATATCGATCCAGAATATCCCGGTCTGTGAAGGGGAAAATGTTCCGGAGAAACCAAATTAAAGGTATTCTAACCGACGAGTATCCTAATAAACGTTGAAGAATGGGTGGAAGAAAATCACTTGGAACATGTTCCAAAGTGAATATATGAACATGACAATTGGTTATTTGCATAACGTCCAGGCTTACCAAAATAATGATCAAAACACATATTAAAAATAAAAAACACGTATTTAATTAAGCAAATAAGTTTTAAAAGCATTAATATAAAAATAATAATGATAAAAATATACAATTTTAATCATTATCACCTTTTTGTCAAAACATGTAAATCGTTAAACATTAATTATATTTGTAATAACAAAGAGATAGAGCCGGAGTCTTTATAATGGTTGTTTTCTAAAAATAAACATAGGGAGCGTAAGTCTGTCTCCTTTTCTGATTACCTTTATTAGGCATCAGAATTCTTGACTATGGCAACATCAACTGAAGCAACCCTCAAACAAAACCTGCATTTCGAAACGCTGCTATCCCAGATTTCGACCAGTTTCATCAATCTAAAATTGTGGCAGATCGACAAGGGCATTCTGAGAACGATCGAACAACTGGGCGTTTTCATGAAGGTCGACCGGGTGTACGTCATGCTTTTTTCCGAGGATAAGATCACCATTACCGAGCAATATACCTGGGCGGCTGCCGGCACGACGAATACCGGGCCAAGATATCAAGCCGTTCCCGCCCAGGACTTCCCCTGGTTTCTAGGGCAGATTGCGAAAGGAGACCCCGTCTACATCGAGGACATGAGTGATCTGCCGGAAGTTGGGCGGCGGGAAATCGGCCCGATCATGGAACTGGAATCCGTCCAGGCATCCATTTCGGTCCCCATTGTTTTTGAAGGAGAGACACTGGGGTTCATCGCATTTGACGACTGTCGATCCCCGCGCGATTGGCCACTGTCGTTAGTGGGCAGACTGCGGTTGGTAGGTGAGATATTCGCCAATGCACTTAGTCGCCGCAGGAACGAAGAAGCCCTCCAGCGTGCCTACCAGGAAATTGCAACTTTGAAAGATCGACTGCAAGCCGAAAATAATTACCTCCGGGAGGAATTAAAAGCCGAAAAAAATTTTGAAGACATTGTGGGCAGCAACAACGGACTGAAGTTAGTGATGCATCAGATTGAACAGGTAGCACCGACAGACAGTACCGTACTCATTCTGGGCGAGACCGGCACCGGAAAGGAATTGTTGGCACGTGCCGTTCATCAATTGAGTTCCAGAAGGGATGCTCCGCTGATCAAACTGAATTGTGCGGCCCTACCTTCTTCTTTGATCGAAAGCGAATTGTTCGGCCATGAAAAGGGCGCCTTCACCGGAGCTCTGACCAAACGAATCGGTCGATTCGAACTGGCCCATAAAGGCACCTTGTTCCTGGATGAAATCGGAGAAATGCCCGTCGAATTACAAGTGAAACTACTACGCGTTTTGCAAGAAGGAGAATTTGAGCGGATCGGAAACCCCGAAACGGTCAAAGTGAACGTGCGGATCATTGCCGCCACCAACCGAGACCTGAAAGAAGAAATTGTACAGGGTCGGTTTCGTTCCGATTTGTATTACCGTCTATGCGTATTTCCCATCCAGGTGCCGCCATTGAGAAACCGCAGAGAAGACATTCCGGACCTGGTGACATTTTTCGCCGGCAAATCGGCCAGGAAAATCGGCAAGGAGCAACCAACCATCTCTAAAAAGGCCATTCAAAAGCTTCAGGCTTACTCCTGGCCCGGCAACATCAGGGAGCTGGAAAACGTGATCGAACGAGCCCTCATTCTGCATTCGGGAGGACTACTCCGGTTGGACCATGAGGTATTCAAATATCTTCAGCAATCTTCCTTCGAAGCAACAACTACCGTTGAGCAGACCCTCGAAGCCGTGGAGCGGCAACACATCATCCAAACCCTGGATGCCTGCCGTTGGAAAATCGAAGGCCCCAACGGAGCAGCGACCATCCTGGACATTCACCCTTCTACCCTAAGGTCCCGCCTCAAGAAATTAGGTATTACCAAATAAAAGCTTCCCTCGACATCCCGAAGATTCTGCGAAATATCGAAGCCCAGCGACCGTATGCAACACACTACCAAAACGGGAAAATCCTTTGCAAAAACCTGTATTTAAGCTAAATACAAATAATGAAAATTTATTGGCACACCAATTGGAAGGGTGATGGTGACAACGCAATTATTGCTAACGCTTAAAATTTTCGTTATGAACACCGACATTTTAAAAGGACAATGGAATCAGATGAAAGGAGACATCATGATCTGGTGGGGAGAATTGACCAAGGACGAGGTTGAAAAGGTCAATGGAGAACGCATTCACCTGGAAGGCCTGATTCAGGAACGCTTTGGAAAATCCAAAGAAGAAGCCAAACGCGAGGTAGACCAATTTTTCAGTACCCACCAAACCATCCGCGGTCAATGGAACCAATTGAAAGGCTCCGCTCAATACTTATGGGGAAAACTGACGGGTTCGGACATCGACCAGGTAGAAGGTGGGATGACCACTCTGTTTGGAAAATTACAAGAGAAATACGGAAAAACGAAGCAGGAAATCCGGGATGAAATTACGGAGTGGATCGACAATACGGAATTGAAAAAGCCTGAATAATTAGTCTTGTTCAAAAATTCGATTCATTATGCAAAAAGTAATATTTGGATGGCTATTCCTTTGCCTCTTTTTCTCCTGCCAAAATACCGGTAAAAAGATGGCTGCACACGAGGAAAAATTGGACGGCACCTCTTGGGTGCTGTTCTCGATGCCCGGTCAAGAGCTGGGTAACACCAAGGTCTCTCTGCAATTCCAGGGTAACAAGATCAACGGGAAGGCGGTCTGCAACCGCTACTTTTCCGACTACCGCACGGAGCAATCTTCGATCGAGATCGGAAACATCGGCGGCACCAAAATGATGTGTCCGGACCAAGCGACGTTGGAAACCGAATACTTTGATGCCTTGGCAAAGGTGAAGGATTACGAATTGACACAAAAACAGCTCCGTCTAAAAACGGAAATAGGAGTGCTGGTATTCGAACGAACCGATGAGATTTAACACAAAAGTTCCACAGCTACCCCAAGACCCGTTGCCCATCAAGGAATGGCTGATGGTAGTATCGCTTACCGGTAGCCCGATACAATGCATTGGCCAGGGCGGCAAAGACAGGCGGGAAGGTCGGTTCTCCCAGGCCGGTCGGATCGATCCTATTTTCTACAAAGTGGACATCAATGGATTGGGGAGCTTCCCCCATGCGAATCATGCGGTATTGGTGAAAATTGTTTTGCTCGGGAACCCCTTCTTTAAAGGTCAGTGAGCCGTACAGCGCATTGCCAATACCATCGACAATGGCACCTTCGGCCAAATTGGAGGCGGCATCTGGATTAACCACCATGCCGCAATCGACGGCACAGCAGACTCTTTTGATCACGGGTCGGCCATTGTCGATGACCAGGTCCAGCACCTGCGCCGAATAGGAATTGTGGCAGAAGTAGACGGCGACACCACGATGAAGACCGGACGGTGGTTGATCCCAGCCCGATTTTTCACGCACCAATTTCAAGACCTCGGCATAACGTTTTGCTTCGTAGTCATTCCGCTCTCCGACGGGCTGCTTGATGGCACGGTCCAGCAGCTCCAAACGAAAATCGATGGGGTCTTTGCCCACCGTTTCCGCTATTTCATCCAGGAAAGACTGCTCGGCAGCAGCGATGAAATTGGAGCGGGGAGCCCGAAAAGAACCAATGGTAATATTGGAATGAATGGTCCAACTTTCGGCGAGATAGTGCGTTACCGCTCCCGCCGGGAACCGGTTGGCATACAAAGGACTGTCTAATGTCCCTCCGGCATTGACATGAAAGCCGACCAGATTGTTATCCGCATCCAGGGCCGCCCGGTAGGTAGCCTGATAGGCGGGGCGGTAAATTCCGCCGGTCATGTCGTCTTCGCGGGTATAGGTAAGTTTGACCGGGGCATTCATCTTTTGAGAAATAAGCGCTGCTTCAACGGCCCAATGGGCGTACGAACGCCGTCCGTATCCACCACCGAGCCGGGTCATTTCAATGTCGATATTCTCAATGGGTATTCCCAGGCGGGCAGCTAGGGTCAGCTCGGTCAGCTCCGGTTTCTGAAGTGGTCCGGACAGTTTGGCTCTGTCGTTCCGCACATCTGCGAAAAAGTTCATAGGCTCCATGCAATTATGCGCTAGATAGGGCGCGGTATAGGTCCTTTCAATGACCTTGGCCGCCTGTGCAAATGCCTTTTGGGGATTGCCGTCTTTGCGAACAACTTTCCCTTGTTGGACGGCCATTTTCGACATCTTACTTTGATGTTCGGCCGTACTTTCCAGGCCAGCGGGAATGGTTATGGTCTGGCGAGATCTACCATAGTAGGTTCTCTCTTCGGTGTAAGCTTCAAAGGGCTCCCATTGGATCTTCAGGGCCTTTTTGGCCTTCATGACCTCCCAGGTAGAATCGCCTACGATGGCCACTACTTCGAGAAAAGTACACGTGTCGAAGTGTTGTCTTTCAAAATCGTCTTGCAAAACCTTGATCTTGAAGACATCCCGGATGCCGGGCATGGACCTGGCAGTGGTATCGTCGACCGACTGCAACTTCATGCCGAATGCCGGAGGGTGGACCACCATTGCGATGAGCATGCCATCGGCACGGGTATCGATGCCAAACAACGGCTGACCGGTAACGATCTTTTGTCCGTCTACATTTCTGCGCGACGTGCCGATGATCTTAAACTCATCGGCGGCCTTCAGCGTAACCTCTTCTGGTACCGGCATGGTAACTGCAACGGCGGCCATTTCGCCGTAACCGGCCGAGCGGCCGCTTTGCCGGTGGTGCAGGATGCCCGATTCGGTCGTAACCTCCCCTACCGGAACCTGCCAAACCTCTGCGGCAGCGGCTACCAGCATGTGGCGAGCAGCCGCGCCAGCCATCCGCAGGCCTTTCCAGCCACGTCGGATCGCCTGGCTCCCCCCGATAAATTGGCGGGTGTAGGCTTCCGTATTCAAGGGAGCCTGTTTCACGATCACGTCTTTCCAGTCTACATCCAGTTCTTCCGCGACGATCATCGGCATAGCCGTTTTCACATTCTGCCCCCCTTCGGGATTGGGAGAAAAAATGGTCACTACTCCATTGTCTCCAATGCTCAGATAGGCATTGATGTCGAACCACTCGTCGGGCATGGTGATGCCCGGTTCTTCCTTTTCAGGTGGGGCGCACCCCGCCAGCCAGCTAAAGCCAAGCATTATCCCACCTCCGGCGGCAGTCGATGCCCTGAGGAAGGATCTTCTATTGTAGGTTGTTTTCGTCTGTTCTTGGATGTGCATGTTGGTGGATTTGATAATTCAAAGATGTGTTGTCCATTCGGCCGGAAAACTTCGTATTGCTCAAACTGACCGAATTGATGGAAAAACCGAGCGTCGAAAATGCAATAGATTCCTGCTCTGATCTTGTCCAGGTGTTCCCATTTGTCAGCATAATTTTATAAAAATCCCGCCTTTTATAGGGGATTTTTGTTGGCTTACCCTCCACGTATGGCTCCAGTCGGAAGGGTTTTACCCCAAAACTTTATTCTCTCCTAAAAATGGCTGATTGTATTGTCGCTCTCCTGTCGCTTTGTAAACGGCATTGGCTACCGCCCCGAATATTGGAGGGAATGGCGGTTCTCCAAGACCGGTCGGAGCAACATCGTTTTGTACGAAATGCGTCTCAATCGCTTTGGGCGCTTCACTCATACGGATCATGCGGTATTGGTGAAAATTATTCTTCTCAGGCATACCGTCTTTGAAAGTCATTTCGCCAAAGAAGGCATTTCCAATCCCATCGGTGATTCCTCCTTCCGCCATATTTGTCGCCGCATCCGGATTGACCACAATTCCACAATCAATCGCACAGGTCACCTTTTGTACAACCGGTTTGCCGTTTTCAATTGTAAGATCTAAAACGTGAGCGGCGTAGGAGTTATGACAGAAGTATGCCGAAACACCCCGGTGAAGATGATCATCATTCACACCCCAATTGGATTTTTGTTTGACCAATTCCAAAACCCCGGCATAGCGAGTTGGGTCATAGTCATTTCTTTCTCCGACCGGATTTTCCTCGGCACGTTTCAAGAGATTCAATCTAAACTCGATTGGGTCTTTGCCCATTACTTCTGCTAATTCATCCAAGAAGGATTGCTCTGCACCGGCCATAAAGTTCGAACGTGGCGCGCGGAATGCTCCGATAGAAATGTTAGAGGGAACAGACCATTCTTCGGCCAGGTAGTTTTCTATAGCACCCGCCGGGAAACGATTGGCAAATAACGGGCTTTCCGGTATGCCACCAGCTTTTACGTGGAAGGCGATCAGGTTGTTATTTTCATCTAAAGCGGCACGATACGTCGCTTGATAAGTTGGGCGATAAATTCCCTGGGTCATATCATCTTCACGGGTGTAGATCAACTTGATCGGCGCATTCACTTTTTGCGAAATCAATGCTGCTTCCACCACATAATGACCATATGCCCGGCGACCAAAACCACCTCCCATACGCGTCATTTCCATTTGGATGTTCTCTTTCGGGATCCCTAAGCTGGCGGCAAGGGTGGGCACAACAAGACCCGGTATTTGGATTGGAGTGGCAATTTGTACTTTATCACCTTCTACATGCGCGAAGGCATTCATCGGCTCCATACAGTTATGGGCTAAGAAAGGAGCACTATATGTTCGTTCAATAACCGTTGGGGCGTCTTTGAAAGCCTTTTCCGGATGACCATCCTTACGAACGACTTTTCCCGGCCTTGAGGCATATTCCTCCATTTTAGAACGATGGTCCGCCGTTGTCTCTAACCCTCCGGGTACGACCTTGGTTTGTTTGCCGCGACGACCGTTGAATACCTCTTCGTAAGTCTTAAAAGGCTGCCATTCTACTTTCAGTTTTTTCTTGGCCTGCATGACTTCCCAAGTGGAATTCCCGACAATGGCAACTAATTCGGGAAATGCATTGGCATCGAAACCTTGCTTTTCAAAACCATCTTTGTAGCTCTTTACCGCTATTACATCTTTGATTCCCGGCATTGCTTTTGCCTCATCCGCATTGAACGATTTCAGGGTCATACCAAATGCCGGTGGATGCTCAATCATCGCAAAGAGCATTCCCTCTTTCTTATAGTCCACACCGAACATCGGCTTACCGGTTACAATATCTTTGCCATCTACATTTTTCTGGGATTGGCCAATCAACTTGAATTCAGTAACTGCTTTCAATTCCACTTCTTCCGGCACGGGTATTTCCGCTGCTGCCGAGGCCATTTCCGCATATGCTGCTGATTGACCGCTTGCCTTGTGATGTAACACGCCCGCGTCGGTTGTAATTTCCGAAGCCGGTACCTGCCACGCTTTTGCTGCTGCTTCTCGCAGCATTTGCCGGGCAGAAGCACCCACCATCCGTAGTGGTTCCCACCTGGACATGATACCCCGGCTACCACCGGTAAATTGCATGCCAAAATCGGTCGGATGATAGGGGGCCTGCTCTACAATTACATTTTTCCAATCCACGTCCAACTCTTCTGCGACCAACATCGGCATCGAAGTCCGGACATTTTGCCCAAATTCGGGATTGGGCGTATAGATAGAGACAATGCCATTGTCTCCAATCTTTAAATAGGAATTGATCTTAAACCACTCTTCCGGCATGGCTAGTACTTCCTCGACCGGCTGGCTTTGGCAGGAGGCCAGCCAACTAAACCCCAAAGCCATTCCACCACCAGTGGCAGCAACGTTTTTCAAGAAGGTACGTCTGCCGTATGTCGTTTTTATCTTTGTCATGATCAGTTTTTTTGGATGTTAAATTGGATAACAATCAGGATAGCTTAGCCGCTGTTTTAATAGCTGCCTTGATACGGGTATAAGTTCCGCACCTACAGATATTACCATTCATAGCTGCGTCAATGTCGGCATCACCGGGATTGGGATTGACCTTTAAAAGTGCGGCCGCACTCATGATCTGCCCTGCCTGGCAATAGCCGCATTGTGGCACATCGTGTTCGAGCCACGCTTTCTGAACCGGGTGGTCACCTTTATCCGATAAACCTTCAACTGTAGTAATGGACTGGCCACCAACCTGCGAAACGGGCACGGAACAAGAACGTATGGCCACACCATCAAGGTGAACCGTACAGGCGCCACACTGGGCGATACCACAGCCATATTTGGTTCCGACCAAATCGAGATGATCCCGCAAAACCCACAATACAGGAGTTGAGGGATCAACATCTACTTCCTGCTTTTGTCCATTAATGTTCAATTTGAAGATTGCCATAATGTAAGCACCAAACCACAATTATCTACAGGAAATTTCAGTTTCTTTTTTCCTTCAAATTCGTTAAAAATCCTCGCCAGAACGGAGGCTATGCCTGCGTTTTTCGCCTCATTGAAGAAAAAAATAATTCTAAAATTTTGCCTATACATAATTATGGTTTAGTGCTTAGTTTAATTAATTGCTTGAATAAGAAGCCCAATTTGTCTGCTGATAAAGGTAGCAACTTTCCTTGCCTAAAAATTACAAAAATCAAACAAATGAGTACGAAATTCAAATGCACGCTCTATTCGACCAGTGATTTAAACAATTGAGGAAATCCACACCAGCCCCAAAGGGCAGTTGTTTGAATTTTGTAACTTATGCTACATCGGCAACTAACCAAAACCGAAAGTATACTATTTTTTTTAGTGGGATTCTCCTAGTGATTCAAAAGCGTTCATTCCTTGCCGAAAAGCTTCCAAAACCTCCTCTTTAGCCGTTTTCGAGGGAAAGCGACCATCCACTTCTAACCACTGCATCGCATTCTGGAGGTATTTAACGAAATAGGCAGCATCATCCGTCGATCGGATCGGTTGGTTGTCGGCCAGTAAATAAATGGGGCTGGTGTGGGCAAACAACGTCTCCGGTCGCAAGGTGCCGTAATATTGATTAAACAGGGTCGATCCTCCACCGGCATCACGACGTTGTGCCAAACTGAGCCCCCTACGTGCCCCGGCCCGGCTAAACTGATAGGCGCGAGCGGCAATCCATGTGCTTTCGGTTGGCTGAATAAGAAATTCCAGAACAGCGTGGCGTTGTGTGGCTCCAATCGATTTTTCTGCCAATAATTCCCCATTGGCAACAATTTCCAAACGGTCAATTGGTAACTGACTCCAAACTTCTGCTCTAATGCGGTAGGATTCGCCTGCTGCGGTGTTTAAGACGCTGCCAGGTCCCTGGTTGCCGATTTTTAGAGACAAAAAGGGGGTATTGCTTACAAATGTTTTTCCCTCGTTTATGGCCTTAATCCAGGATTCGTAACTAAAACCCCCATCAACTTGTGCATATACCCGGTTCCCTCCCACGGTGACCTGGTTATTCATCTTGTCCGTACCTGCCGTTATTGGAATTCTGAGTCCGCAATTTAACAGTCGGTACCAGAGACGCAACCCGGAATTCATTCGTACTTCCGGCACTACCTGCGAAGCGAAAATGGGAGGATGAAAAGGATCAATGGTACAAAGTAATTCTACCGCATCTACCTTCCGGAGCACCGCCGCCAAGGGGCCTTCAAGTCCGGGCCAGGCGGCAAAATGTGCCCAGGACAGATGTCCGCCACTCGGATGAATCCGATCATAAGCGGAGATGTTCAGTGGATAATGGTACTGCCTAATCGGCTTTACCGGTTCAATCAATCGTTCTTTGATATTAAGCAAATTCACGTGCCCAAGTTGGTCTTCCCGGTATTCCTGTCCCAGATAAACAATGTGTTCGGGTTCCGAAATGGGCTCAATGGCTCCCCGAAATTTATCCTGGTCAATGGTGAAATCCGAAATCAAAATGTTGCAGACATTCAGGTCTTCCGCTTTCATCTCCAACAGAGCCGTTGCCGGATCAATGTAATGAACATGTACATCGCCACTATACCAGTTGTCTTCCGGCAATTCGACCCATCTTTCCAATTGTATCGTCAAACTATCCGGCTCGTTGGCAAGATTTATCGTATCATCATAGATGCGATAGTGAAATCCCTTTACGACCTCGATTCGAATGGGGCTCTTCGGCAATTTAATGTCGAATGCCCCTGCCACATATGCGAAGCGCCGATTTTTATCCATCAGGACACCCAGCTCAGTCGAAACCGGATCGTTTGCATTTGTGATCGCAAAATCTACCTCATGCCCAACCGGTGCATAGTAGTTCCCGGCAAGATCGGTGATTCTGATGCGCGCGGGTGTGAGTTGTCCGGCTTCGTCCCGGATGAGGAAAGTATGAGTTTGGCCGAAGGGAACATCATAGCAAAATGCGGCACCACCAATCAAGCAAATAAATAACAACTTTAGCGTATGTTGTTCGATCATATTTCATCTTTTCTCGGAAGTTAGGGAATCTCTCCTCACATCGCACGATTCCGGGGATTTTCTTTATCGCTCATTGTCAACTTACCGGAGCATGCTCATTTCCTTGGATTTTATTCAACCCGCCATTGCGGCATCTTTACCCATCACACTTCCGACGTACCTATGCATGTACAGACGGTTAAAGGTCGCAATATCGCAGGACATGTCGACGATTTAACGCTACAATCCGGCACGGTATTAAAATTGCCGGTGATCAACTAATCACCACCTGATCGAAAGCGTGTCTGGTAAGGAAAGTCGACAGACAGTTCCAAAATTCCCCTACTTCGATCACGGTTTCAACTTCCAATTTTGGACTGTCCCATTTGCAATAGCCGGTCCGGTAGATACCATTCAGCTCCAAGAGATGGAGATAGATTTCATCGTAATCCGAGGTGCTCTGATCAGGGGCTACCGTAGTATAGTAGACAATTTCGGCATTCATACGCTGGGCCAATTCCTGCGTGTACAAATAGCGCTTCCAATTGTCTTTGCTGATCTCGAATGGAAAAAGAATGGACTTCATAATTTTTGCATTTTAGAAAAGACCTGGAATTTGGGAAAAGTCACATAATGGGAAGACCAGACCATGACTACGGTTGGGATGAGACACATGATTTAGTCACTTACTAGCTTTGTTTATGTCGTTTGAAATTTAAGCGACCTTTTGCATTTCTTAGTCTTTTCAGGCCACCATTTTCACAGATAGTAATACTATCAAAATTACAAATATTCTAAATTTCAGGCAGATAGCGAAGCATCAAATACTCGTTTTCACTCCATCCGTCAACAAAAATAGTTCTCCTACAAATCACTTATACTAGTTTTTAATTTAAAAAAATATTATTTGTAATTAAATGATTATAAATATATAAATCGAAGATTTTTTTTCTGTTGATTTTTTCTTTTGTCTCAGAATAATGAGGTCAATGCAGGAAATAATAGTTTTACTATTATAAAACAGTAAAATACTTGTACATGTAAAAGAAACTATCTATCTTTGGACCAACAGGTTTTCGATTTACAATAATCCGTAACCATTTAAACCGTACGACTATGAATACGTTACAACTTGTAGAGGAAATGGGTAAGCTGGAAGCAGGGCTTCGCAAATTTGCTCATAAACTGACTAGAGATTTGGCGGAAGCAGCGGAACTTTATCAGGAGACCGTTTATCGAGCTGTAAAGAACATTCATCAGTACCAGGAAAGCAGTAATCTCAGAGGATGGTTAATGACCATTATGCGTAATACTTTTATAAACAACTACCGCAAAAAGAGGACACAACAAACCTATCAGGATTGGAGTGCCGGCAATTATTTAATGGACTCCGGCATGAATAGTGAGCTAAATGCCGGTGCGGCAAACGTGGACTATGAAGAACTGCTTGGAGTTGTGAATCGATTGGAAGAGGCTTTAAAGGTCCCTTTTCTACTCCATCACCAAGGTTATAAATACGATGAAATAGCTGCCCGGTTGGATATCCCCATTGGAACGGTCAAAAGCAGGATATATGGGGCAAGAAAGCAGTTGAGGACCATGATTGAAAGGCAGTACCTCATTCCGGAGTTGATCGCTGCTTAATGGTTTTATTTGTGATACTTTCCTACGAGTCCAAATTTCGTCTTTAATCAAGTAAGTGATCAATTTAATTTGCCTAATTCTGATGGACTCTTTTTTCCTTTGACGGTGTTACAAAAATCCTCATTATGCTCTGGCATAACTCCGGTTTTTGCGCCTTGTCAAAGAAAAAAATCCCCTCGATCAGAA
>JANQRV010000511.1 GCA_028284395.1 Saprospiraceae bacterium | reverse complement strand
TGTGAGTCAGAACACTTTTGAGCTCATCAAAGATGATCCCAGGTTTTCTTTTGTCACCCGGGGAAAGGTTGAAGCAAAGCATAAGGGGGCTGTGGAAATGTATTTTGTGGAGGATGCGGAGCAGGTGATTTAAGTGCTTCGAGATCTACTGGTACCGTGTCCCCTCTTTAAATACCATCTGTACGAGGTGTAGATCCCGAAATATTTTCTAATGGCTTCCCTTTAACGACGATGGTATCGGGCAAATTGTCAACCGTCAGGCTACCAATTTGCTGATCGAGCCCCAGCAATTCGGCGCCTCGTAGCGTGGCTGGTGTGATAGCGTCGAGCGGAGACATGTCCATTACTTTCGATCTTCCCCGGCATGATCGTAAATCTAGCATCCATCCAAGCAAAAATTTCATTGCGATTTTGATTATTTCAATTTTTCGATTTTCTGCCCTTGTTTTTTTGATCAATTTCATCCCGGTTCAAACAGTAGATACCATTTTTATTACAGAGAGCAAAGAGGACCTTGTTATTAGGTCCTTTTTAAACTTTCGAAGTTCTGAGACCCTTATTTTTGAGCTGTCCCGGAATTTTACCTCAACATAAATGGGAATGAGTCAAGGTGTAATTTGTTGGTTTCTACCATTCCAATATTTTTCATGCTCCAGCTTTGATCTCTTCAAGAGCCCGATCGATGCGTTTGGCTCTTTCACCATACTGCTTAGAATTTAAGCCATTTAAGGTGGAGGTGGCAATATAGTGCAAGAAAAGGCCAAAAATGTTACACTTCTCCTTTTTCTCATCCCTTATCTTGTGTTGAAAGATTATCATTGAAGGCATGGCTACTTCTTCATCTTCTATACAAGGTCCTGGAATTTTTTTGGCCCAACTCCTGGGAGATATCCCTCCGTATGATAAACTGGAGCATCTGTTGCCCCGGTTGAAGGAATGGGGCTACATTGGGATACAAATTCCAAGTTGGGATGCCCGGGTTTTTGACCTGGATCAAGCCGCAGAATCATCGACTTATTGCGAAGACCTGCTGGGAGTATTACACCAACACGGCATACAGTTGATTGAAATAGCGGCTTATCTTCAAGGGCAAATAATGGCCATTCATCCGGTTTATGAGCGACTCTTTCAGGCTTTCTTTCCTCGAGGCTTGACCAGGCAACAGCAATACGAGTGGGCCAGCGAGCAATTGGTTAAATGCATAAAGGCGTCTGTTCATCTTGGTACTACACATATTTCGGTACTTTCGGGGGGATTGGCCTGGCCATATCTATATCCCTGGCCGCAACGGTCGAATGGTCTAATTGAAGAGGCTTTCCAAGAATTGGTTCGTCGTTGGCAACCGGTTCTGGATTTAGCTGCAGATCATGGTATGACCTTTGGGTTTGAGCTCCACCCGGGATCTGATCTATTTGATGGTGCTACTTATCAACGGTTTCTGGAACTGACTGACAACCACCCGGCAGCCTGTTTGACCTTCGATCCAAGCCATTTTTTACTACAACAATTGGATTACCTGGACTTCATCCGCCGCTTTGCCGACCGGATCAAAGCCTTTCATGTAAAAGATGCCGAATTCAATCCCGATGGCCTGACGGGAGTATACGGCGGATACCTCGATTGGAAAAATCGTGCTGGCCGCTTTCGTTCTCTCGGCGACGGGCAGGTTAACTTCAAACGTATTTTCTCCTTGCTAACGGAACATCAATTTGAAGGCTGGGCGATCCTGGAATGGGAATGCTGTGTGAAGAGCCTGGAACAAGGAGCAAAAGAAGGGGCGCCATTTATTAAAAGACATTTGATCGAGCCAAGTAGCAAGTCTTTTGATGATTTCGCTGCCAGCCCCACGGACCGGCAACTGAATCTTAAAATGCTCGGTCTGGATTAACTGTTGAAACTGGCTTGCAAGGAAGTAGTTAATCAAACACTTTATCGATAAAAAGAAAGGATTGTCATGAAGCAGATTATACTTCATCTTCAGTTACTCTTTATAGTTCTCTCCGTTGGGCACTCGCTAACCGCTTCAACCTTTCAGATAAATATCTGGTACGGCCCGGAACAGTACTTTGGTACACTCGGTCAAGCTCAACGATGGATTAATATTTTAGGCAATGTGGAAGGAGCCGAACGGGTGGCGTCGTTGACATATACATTGAACGGAGATGTTTCGAAGCCGCTCACCATGGGGGGTGATCTACACCGATTGGCGATGCCCGGAGATTTCAATGTAGAGATCGGCTGGAGCGAAGTAGCAATCGGAAAAAATATTCTTCGCATTACGGGTCAGTCGAAAAATGGTGAAAGGGTTTCTACTGTGGTTACCATTTGGGTGGAGAAGGATAAAAAGTGGCCATTGCCCTATTGGTTGGATTTCAGCAAAGTAGAAAATTTGCAAAAGGCGGTACAGGTTGTTGATGGGCACTGGAGACTAGCGAATGACGGCGTCCGCACGGTTCAGCGTTATTATGACCGCGTCCTGAGTATTGGCGATACCTCATGGGAGAATTACGAGGCTACGATAAAACTAACCTTGCATAGCTTTACTCCTTCTGAGCCCGGGCCGCCGACTTACAATGTGACGCATTTTGGAGTCGCTATGCGCTGGCGAGGTCATCATCAAGATGGCCGGCAGCCCGGGCGAAAATGGTTTCCGTTAGGAGCACAGGGAGAATTGTTATTAAGAGAAAACGCAGATAGCTGTCGTTGGAGAATTTTGTTCGACGGAAGAATGAAGGAAAAACCTCCGGTATACACACAAAGTCGAAATAGGGTGGAATTGGGAGAACCTTTTTATGTCAAAACACAAATTGTAACCCTACCCGATGGTCGGTCGCGATACCGCTTTAAGCAGTGGAATGCTTTGGAGTCAGAACCACTTAATTGGGACATTGAAGGCTTTGAATTGGATGATTACGCATCCGGAGCATTGTGCTTAGTACCGCATAACTCTGAGGTAACCATCCATGAGTTAAGGGTGGAGCCCGTTGTTGCCACAGATCCTATTTTTTCAGCCCGACCTGGCCCCGGTGCCATCCACTTCAGCGCACCAATTGGGGGGATCGAAGGATCAGTGGGTGATGCCTGGCAGCAGGACTTTATAGAGCCTAATACACAAATTCTAGCTGTCGGTGTAAATTTGACGCCGGGGCCCGTTCAGGTGGTTCAAGGTATGTGCTTCAAATTGCAACATGGAGATGAGGGTTCACTCGAAACTATTTTCATTGGAAATAAAAAGGGAGAATGGCAAGAAGAGTTTTTGGTTCCAGCGGGTTCACAACTCGTTGGCATTAGTGGAGCTAGTGGGTGGTACCTCGATGCGATCCAATTTCAATTTAGTAACGGAGTAACTTCTCCCAGATACGGAGGTAAAGGTGGAGATACCGAATTTGATTTGCGAATCAGACCGGTAGACCGGGGGAAATCGGGAAGGATTCGGGGCTTTCACGGACGCCATACCGCAATGGGTATTGAGAGTTTGGGTTTGATTTTTGACCCAGGTGAATAATATTTGTGTCTTTACCAATAGGTGGGTGTTAGACTGGTGTCAAAGTCACTCACTGTGATAATGATTAAACTTTCTCAAAATGATTTTAAGCAGAGCATATCTAAATTACATCTCACGAAGCTTTAAGAATTGGTTCCCGGTTGCGCTATTTATGCTAGTGTGTATTCCAGCGATCGGCCAAAAAAAAATGCCGATCATACTTGATGCAGATACGGGCAATGAAGTAGATGACCTCTTTGCCATCGCCCGCGTACTGATCGAACCTACCTGGGAAGTACTTGCTCTCAATGCTACTCATTGGCAAACCAGTCACTGGGCAGTTCCGGAGTCCATGGAAAACAGCCACAGGCTCAATCAACTACTGGTAGGGCAGTTAGGCCTTTCCATTAAAACAAATAGAGGAGGTGTGGCACGGATGTATGACTGGGGAGACAAGGCACAGCATTCTGCAGCAGCTTATGAAATCATTAAACAGGCAAAAAATATGCCCTCCGGAGAAAAGTTGACCGTAATTGCTCTCGGCGCTTTGACCAATGTAGCCTCCGCTATTTATATCGATCCCGGTATTGAATCCCGAATAAGGCTTTACTGGCTAGGCACTTCTTTTGACTTTGAACGTGAAGTCCTGACTCGAACCGATTTCAATTGTATGATGGATATACAAGCGCTGGAGACCCTATTGCAATCGGAAGTGGAAATGACCGTGATACCAGTTAATGTGGCCGCTGATATGCAATTCGACTATAAAACAACCCAATCGCAACTAAGTGGTATTCACACCTTGGGGGACGTATTGGTAGATCGCTGGTACAACCATTTGGATGGATCCCGAAATAAGCGAACGATATGGGATTTGGCATTGATCGAAGCTATGATACATCCGGAATGGGCCGAATCAGTGACGGTCACGACTTCCAAAGACAGTGGTAACAAGGAAATTACTTTCTATAAAAGCATTCAGGCTGATAAAATGAAAGCCGAGTTTTTTGAGAAAATCATTCAGTATGTTCAAGACCAAAACAGACGATGAGCACCTCACCCTCCAAGGTTGTCCAATTGTCCGCTGATGCCATAAGAACTTACTCCTCAAAGGATAAAGCCATCATCCTATTTCACTACCCGCAACACCCCACGCATGATCGTCGCATGCCCGGGGAACGTACAGACAAACTGGTAAGTACCAGGTGTTTCGGGTGCGTATAAATAGATCGTCTCCGATCCACCAGGCTGCACCAGACCCGTATGATATAATACCTGATCAGAATTTGGTACATAGCCCATACGTTCGCCTTTTAAGCCAAGTTGTAAAGCCTGGTTGCCGATGGCAGTTGCTTTACCTGGTTTGACCAGAACGAGATTGTGCAACATGTCGTCTTTGTTAACAAAAGTCCACTTAATACGACTGCCGGCTTTTACGGTCATGTCGGTCCTATCGTATTGAAGTCCGGGTTTGGTGCCCAGGGTGATCGAGATATCAACCTTTTCCCAACTGGCGGGGCGTTTATTAACCCGCTTGCCAGAAAGAGCCGGCAAAGTGGAACCGGGGGAAGCGGCACCGGCTTGTGCATCCGGAGAAGTCAGTGCTGCTGCCTGGTGAAGGCTATGATCCGCAGAGACGGATTTCTGATCGACCTTAGGGCGCTTGGGCAAATCCAATTTCTTTCCTTCCGGAGTATTATTGAGCGTGTAATATCCGTAGTTGTGCAATAGAGGGTAACCTTCCTCATAGTTGCGAATGCCGTGAGCTTTGATTTCATAAACGTATTTTTCGCGCATGGTCTCGTCCAGCACGATTCGTGCCCGCAAGCCATCTTTGGATACTTGTACTCCCCGGATCCATTCGGACTTGTCATTCACGACGGGGCTTCCGTATACTGGATGATACTTGTAGATGAAACTTGTGACCTCATAATTGTCGGGGTTGGCAGCAGTAGTCTTGTCGACCGGCTGGGTAAATTCGATTTCGAATCCGTCTGGCTGCGCTCGGATGGTTTTCATCTCAAAAGGTGTTTTGCCGTTCCATACGAGGCGTTGCAGTCCCTGGTTCTTGTTACCAAGTGAGCCCCATCCACGATTGGTCTGCCCAATAAACATAGATCCATCTTTCCCCCAGCACATCCGGAGAATACCGGACTGAAAATTTTCCCGGAACGGGAAGACAACACCCTGGTATTCGCCCTTCACTTTTTCCATGTCTACCCGCATCAACTTAGACTGTCCTTGGTCGCCAATGAAGACTTGGCCGGCAAATAGACCAAAAGCACCATCCGTTTCATCTCTGATCAACTCGGCCAAGGAAATGCCAAGGATGCCATGAGGAATCCAAACGGCCGGCAGTTTGATGCCGGGCACCTTTGCGGCCACTTCAAAGAGTGGCAGCGGTTCTTCATTTTCGATGTTTTCGGGTTTGATGGCTTCACCGGGAGGGGAAAAGCGGGGGTCAGCAACCGCATAGACGTCATCCTCTGAAATGGTGACCGGGCTATTCGGCTGATCGGACCACTTTAATCCCGCAGGATGCCCGGTAAAATCGCCTTTTTCCACATGTACGATGCCCCCGGAACCGATCCAATCTCCCTGGTTGTCGGCGTAGAAAAATTCGCCATCGATCATGCCGATACCGGCGGGAGAGCGCATTCCGGTTGCAAAGGGTTCCATATTGCCATCCGGGCTGATCCTAAGTGTCCAACCACGCCATGGAACGCGGCTCTCTCCCCGCCACCATTCGCGGTCTCCGAACGCAACATTACCGGTGACGAAAAAATTGCCCTCCGGGTCTACCTTGGGGCCGTAGCTGTATTCGTGATAATGGCCGGAAATGGGGAATACATAAACTGCTTCGTACGTGTCCGCATATCCATCGCCGTTGGTGTCTTTGAGTCGAGTCAGTTCGCCTCTTTGGGCACAAATGAGATCGCCGTTTACATAAGCCAGTCCTAAGATTTCATGAAGACCGCTGGCGAACCGACGAAATCGTGGGTTGCTCCCGTTTTCCATATAAGGATTCTCAAGAATGTAAACATCACCTCGCCTCGTACTTACGGCTACGTTGCCATCGGGCAATGTGCAGATCCCGCCAGCTTCAACGATGATACCTTCAGGTACTGGAATGGTGATGATCTTATAGTAGTCTGCTTCCGAAGGAGGAAGGGCTTCCTGAGCCGAGAGTATGGAGAGGCAGCCACCAAAAATGAGAGAGAATAGGAGGAATGAATTTTTCATGTTTACCATATGATTTGATATGACAATTCTGTTGATTCGTTCAAATCGAAGACCAATACCCGCCGCTCATCCGATAAAGATCGGACGTTTACTGGTGCATCGGTTTTTATGTAGAAGCGGGCGTCATCGATGGTGTACAAGCCTTTCTGAACTTCCTGGATGGCAGTTCCCTCGGCCAAAACGTAAGCGATCTTACTATCAGCCTGTCCCGAAAATTGAAGTTGGCGTTGAAAACCTTTACGGTCTGCTTCCGGGAGGATCCGGTCGCTGACCTCCATGCCGTAGGCACTGTAATAGAAGGTGGGGCGATTGTGTTCATCTATCTTGTAAGATTTGTATTGGTAAGCCCCATCCGCAAAGGTAAGTCTGGACTTCCCATCTGCTGGTTCGCTCATAATCTGGGTGTTCGGGGTCAATTGCAAAACCGGTCCCATTGGCGTGGAAACTCCATTGCCTCGATTATTCCACATCGGAGTAGCGTTGAGAAAGTCTCCTTTCCAAACCCTTACCAAGCTACCCTGTTTGAGGTCATAGGTGTAATGCAGTTCGGTCGGATCACCAATGTTTATAGCATTGGTGATTCTTTTCCTGCGCTGCATATGCGGCATTTGGAAATCTGAGAAACTTCGCAAGTGCCGAGCTCCTATTTCCGGTTTGACGAAAATCGGGTTAACGGGGGAGCCGAGAATATTGGAGCTGGGATAATTGAGGGCGATCGGACGGAAGTCCTCACCGGCGATCTCCAGACCAAGTCGTCCCTGTAACCAGGGTTCGCTTTTAGTGTATTCCAATTCGAAGGGGTGTTTGCCGGATGTCAGTGTTAGCATTTGGGTACGGGTACCTCCACCCATGGGAAACACTTCTTGGTCATTTAAGACGAAGCGGCCCTGCCCGCTGATGGAAAAATGTAGGCTGTACTTTCCCGTTTTAGGTACTTCGATCGTCCCTTTATAAAGTAATGAAAAATTATTTTCGGTCTTGGCGACTTCCCAGGTTAAGCGGTCTTCCACACCGCGGGCGTCCGTCTCGATTGCACTCCAGCTGTCAAATGAAGAGCGGGGCTGCCGCACCACCTGATAGTGGATGTCCTTGATTTGTGCCGGCTGCCCTAAAAAGCTGCGGTAACGAATATTGCGGATTGCAATGGGGCCATGATCTCCCTGTAAAACCAGAGGACCGGTAGGGCCTTCTCCCGGAACGTAATTTCCACGGGTAGGGCCTGTCAGTTCAACGTTGCGGTGGATGACTATTCCATTCAACTCTATGAAAATGATGCGTGCGTTGCGGGTCTTATGACCATTGTCATCGAATCGGGGGGCCTCGAAAGAAATTCGCATGGATTGCCATAGGCCCGGAGCCTTTGCTGCGTTTATCTGCGGCGGAGTTCCTTCAAACCCTTGCTGCCCGTCCGGTTTTTGGTCATCCCACCTTTCGTAGATTCCACCTAGATCACCAAAACTGGCTCTTCTTTTGCCCCAGCTGTCCATCAGCTGGATCTCGTAGCGTCCCTGTAAATAAAGCCCGGAATTGCTTCCTTTGGGCATCATGAATTCGAATTCGAAGTCTAGGTCTCCATGTTCCAAATTGAAGAATAATTGGGACTTATGGTCGGCATCGGGCCGGTTGAGAAGGATTCCTGTTCCAGGCGTTTCATCGACTTGGTGCTGTTCGTAAATGGATGCGCGGACCCCGCCTACGATCTTCCAATTGGCTCCGGTTGGTTGAAAGGCTTCCAAATTGTCTAGCGAAATGGTTTGGAGCGGGAAACCTTCTTCATTTTGTCCGCAAACCGTGATTGGCAGCATCAATATAGCTGTAAGAAGCAGAACCGGTTGGATTGAGTTCATAGTAATCGGTACTTTTGAATTTGAATGTTGTCTTTAAGCCTTTAATGGGTTAGGCAAGCGCTGAAGATAAAACACTAATTTGAATTTAGCCAGCATTACGGAATGCCGCTTTATAAAAATGACATTCATGTGTTTTCAGATTTCGCCTTGCCGCCGAAAAGAATTGATGCCCTGAGGATCAGAAATCAATCGTCCGGCACCCCGATATCACATTTCTTGAAAAATAGAAGACTGTTTTTCAGCGATAAGTGGCCAGACATGCGGCAATTAAAAAGGAATCTTTATTTTTGCAGCCTAATTTTAAGAATTCTTCTAATAATCGAATCTAGAAATGGCAAATAAGATCATTTATACCAAAACAGATGAAGCTCCTTTTTTGGCAACTCATTCTTTCTTACCAATCATTCAGGCTTTCGCTTCCTCAGCCGGTGTGGAGGTCGAGTTGAGGGATATTTCTCTAGCGGCCAGAATCCTGGCGGTATTCCCAGACTATCTTAACGAGGAGCAAGTAGTAAATGACGCCCTTAAAGAATTGGGAGAATTGACACAGGACCCCGCAGCCAATATCATTAAGCTACCTAACATTAGTGCTTCCGTGCCACAGCTGAAGGCTGCCATTGAAGAACTGCAACGTAAAGGATTTGCCATTCCAGATTATCCCGAAGAGCCGAAAAACGATGTGGAGAAAACCATCAAGGCAAGATATGATAAAGTCAAAGGTTCTGCCGTCAACCCGGTATTGAGGGAAGGTAACTCAGATCGGAGGGCACCAAAACCAGTAAAGGCTTACGCAAAAAAGCATCCCCATCGCATGGGTAAGTGGACGTCTGATTCAAAGTCGCATGTGGCTACAATGGAATCGGGTGACTTTAAATCTAACGAAAAGTCCGTTACTCTTCAGAAGCCAACCACGGTCAATATTCAGCACGTGGCAAATGATGGAACGACGACTCTCCTCAAAACCGATCTTTCGCTATTAGAAGGAGAGATCCTGGATGCCAGTATGATGAGCAAGCGCCAATTGGTTCAGTTTTTAGCAGAACAGGTGCAGGATGCAAAGGAGCAGGATGTGTTGTTTTCATTGCACATGAAGGCCACGATGATGAAAGTCTCCGATCCGATCATTTTTGGCCACGCGGTGAAAGTATTCTTTGCACCCGTTTTTGAAAAATGGGGTGCTGCATTGGAAAAACTAGGAGTAGATGTCAATAACGGATTGGGTGATCTTCTGAACAAGATCCAAGCACTTCCAGCCGATGAGAAAGCTGCGATTGAAGCAGATGTCCAAGCGTGTTACGATAATAATCCAGACCTTGCGATGGTCAACTCGGACAAAGGGATTACCAATCTTCATGTGCCGAGTGATGTAATTATTGATGCTTCCATGCCGGCCATGATTCGTAACTCCGGTCAGATGTGGGACAAGAATGGAGATACCAAAGACACAAAAGCAGTGATTCCGGATAGTAGTTATGCTGCTGTATACCAGGCTACCATAGATTTTTGCAAAGAAAACGGTGCATTTGAGCCCGCAACTATGGGAAGTGTACCAAATGTGGGATTGATGGCCAAGAAAGCAGAAGAGTACGGATCACATGATAAAACTTTCGAACTGGAAGCTCCCGGTAAGGTCCAGGTAGTCGATCAAGACGGCGGTGTTTTGATCGAGCATGAAGTAGAAACCGGAGACATTTGGAGAGCTTGCCAAACCAAGGATGCAGCTGTAAAGGACTGGGTAGCCCTGGCGGTCAATCGTTCGAGAAGCTCACAGACACCTATCGTCTTTTGGCTGGACGAAAATCGGGCCCACGATGCTGAACTGATTCGGAAAGTAAATGCCTATTTGCCAGATCATGATACCAGCGGATTGGAAATTCATATCATGTCTCCTAAGGAAGCAACAAAATTCTCCCTTGACCGGATCAAAGATGGTAAAGACACCATTTCCGTCACGGGTAATGTTCTGCGAGATTACAATACGGATTTATTCCCAATCCTGGAAGTAGGAACGAGTGCAAAGATGTTGTCAATCGTACCCTTGATGAAGGGCGGAGGATTGTTCGAAACCGGTGCCGGAGGATCGGCGCCTAAGCATATTCAACAATTCACTGAAGAAGGGCACCTCAGATGGGATTCGCTCGGTGAATTCTTAGCACTGGCAGTTTCGCTGGAGCACCTGGGAACAAAATTCAACGATCCAAGAGCAGTCATCCTTGGCCACGCCCTGGACAAGGCGACCGAAAGCTACTTGCAAGAAAACCGATCTCCCTCGCGCGTCGTCAATGAACTGGATAATAGAGGTAGTCACTTCTATTTGGCTATGTATTGGGCAAAGGCTTTGGCTGAACAAGATGAAGATGCTGCACTGAAAGCCAAATTTGCTCCGATTGCCAATATTATGGAAGAAAAGTCTGAGGTGATTCTACAGGAATTAATCGATGCACAGGGAGAACCCGTCAATATAGATGGTTACTACTATCCGAATTCTGATTTGGTTTTCGAGGCGATGCGGCCCAGTGCTACTTTCAATGCCATTCTAGAGAGTATTTAGGACACCTTTATCAAAAAGACCACTTTTACAGCGCGCACCACCTGACTGGTAGGTCCATCAGGTGGTTCGTTTGAATACCAGATTGATCATTTTCCGGAATACCCTGATCTCCTTCAACATTCCGGATTCATAAACATAGTGATTGATCCTGCCTTGCGGTAACGTAAGTTTGTAGATGCCGGGTTCAATCCGTTCGAGTGGACAGATCGCTTGATGACTTTCCGCAAATAGACGATCGTGTCCTCTGGGTTCTTGGAAATATAGCATGCTGGTACAGAACCGAACCGGACCATTGATGTAGAAAGGATCCTTTTCACCGTTTTTCTTACAGGCATAGCGAGCTCCATTTCGTTCGGTGGTTCGGTGTTGTTTGAGTTTTCCATTCATCGTTTCCCGAATCTCTGAGCTTCTCAATTGATCTTCCTTCCAGATGACCGAAGTAGAGGATTTTCGTTCAAATCGTGAAATGATCCTCATGCTGGCTTCTGAAGTAACGGTATAAATGGTACTGCCTGCGCCATCGGCTTTCTTTGCGTCGATCCGGCCAATTTCCTTATTACCCCGGAAAATCTTGAAACAAGCAGTTTGGGTATGTCCGGTACAAGAAATTGTAACGAAGAGAATAGAGATATAGAGGTATCTACGCATGGGATTGTGATTCATAATAGGAAATATACAAAGTACCGCTTTAATGTAGGTAACTTTAGCGTCGCTGAATTGAAACTAGATACCGGTTTCGTGTCCGTCGAGGCTGATGCTATTGCGGTTTTGCCAGTATTCTCGAATTCCATCTTCCCCTTTCTTTTCGGCCCAGTCTTTTAAGATGGTCCGTTCTTCTTGAAACTCCATTAACGGAACGGCAAATCCACAAGAGGTCTGTACCATTTCCACTTTCATATCAATGATTTGCCGGGAACCCATATGCTTGGGGAAAAGGTTTATGTGTTCTTGGAAAACAGCATCTCTTTCATGATAAGCGGCGGCAGTTCCGTATAAGCGCAGGATAAGCGGATTGCCGTCGAAGGCACAAAACATGATGGTCATTCTGTCACTTTCCAGCAAGTGAGCAGCGGTCTCATTCCCACTCCCGGTCAGGTTTAGCCAAACGACCCGATTGGGGTCAATAATCCTTAGTGAATCCATCCCCTTAGGGGACACGTTGATTTTACCAGTTGTCCTGGCGGTGCCAACAAAAAAGATTGGTTGTTTTTCAATAAACTCCTTCAGTTTAGAACTAATTTTTTCTAATTGTTTACCCATCGGATGAATTGTTTTCGGATTTCAATCATTTGAGCTTTCCAGGCGGTATCCTTCCGGCAACTAGGTGGATAGGGGCGACAGAAGAAATGGATTGGCAACTCAAAAGCTTAAATGGACGATTGTTTGATACTTTGTTCACAACAGGCAATTTGGAGAAAAAGGTCCCTCGATGCTACAATTCTTTTCTTCCGTGCTACAATTTTGATAGTATCCAATTAAAAGCGTCTGATGGCAAGTCTTTTCGATAGAAACCGTGAGATCAAAATTGATATTTTTTGAGGAAAAAGTAATAGAACCGCTTTCCCTATCCGCATAATTTTGTGGTGTAATTCTGATCGATTACAATACAAAAGAACATATCCAATGAAAAACTATCGAAGAGAAATCCTGGCGATTGTCGCCTTGTTATTTTTTCTCATTGTGAATTTAATGAGATTATAACTCAATCACTCGCAAATGAAAACCAAACATCTTAGAGCAAGTCTAAATTTTATCCTTCGGGCTAAAAAGGCGCCTTTTCCGCCCTGCCAGCGGCAATTTTAGTCGCAATAACTACGGCTATTCCGCCTAAAATTCCCTTCGGCAGGTCAAAAAATGCATCCTTTTTATCTCCAAAAACAAATTTTAGACATGCTCT
>JANQRV010000506.1 GCA_028284395.1 Saprospiraceae bacterium | reverse complement strand
TTATGCCGGACTTTGCAAGCGCAGCGGTTTGGATGAGTTTACTGACTTTGACATTTCTCGAAATCGTTTTGGGTATCGACAATATTATTTTTATTTCTATTGCGGCCAATAAAATACCAGAAAAGGATCGTCCCAGAGCTACTAACGTAGGGTTAACCTTGGCGATGGTTCTTCGTCTTGTTTTACTCCTAGGGGTTAGTGTATTGGTTGCCATGGAGGAGCCGTGGATTGAATTCCATAATAGTTTTGCTCATGGTGCTTTCTCGGGGCAAAGTCTCATTTTGATCGCCGGAGGTATTTTCTTGCTTTATAAAAGTACCACTGAAATTCATCACAAACTAGAAGATGATCCCCATCATGGCCAAGGAGGAAACAAGGCCAAAGCCACATTGAGCAGCGTAATCTTTCAAATCACTATAATCAATATTGTGTTTTCCTTCGATTCGATCTTGACGGCGGTAGGTATGACCAATGGTTTAGAGGGAGCATTGGTCATTATGGTCATTGCGGTAGTAGTTTCTGTTTTAATCATGATGCTTTTTGCCACGCCAGTCGCCAATTTTGTTAACAAGCACCCGACCATTCAGATGCTGGGACTTGCGTTCCTGATTCTAATCGGCTTTATGTTGATTGCTGAAGGAGCACATTTAGCACATCTAACTATAGGAGGTGCAGAAGTAGGAAGCGTGCCCAAAGGATACCTATACTTTGCCATTGCTTTTTCTCTTTTTGTAGAGTTTCTCAATATGCGCCTTCGCAGGAAAAAATCAGCACCGGTTCAGCTTCATGGTGTTAAGGAAGAAGCCGTAGAAGAAGGAATCCTTGAAAAAGCTTAAACGATAATAAGATGCTATTTGCCTATGGGACCAAAGTAATGTTCAACAATTCCAACGATCGTGGAACGGTTATGGGATGGCTGGACCATGAAATGGTTCGGGTAAAATTAGATGGGTCCGGCATGGAGATTCCCGCTTTTGCAAAGGACCTGATCCGGTTGGAAGCCACGGATGGAAAAGGGTCAAAAGTTAAAGCTAAAATCGTACCCGGCAAAAGGAAAACGATTCCCACTCCCCCACCGCGTCCGGCCATAGAAAGCCAGTATCTAGTCATAAAAAGTTTAGGACTGCAACTAGCATTTGCTCCCGTTGCAACCACGGATGGAGACATCGAGAAGTACACCATATATCTCATAAATGATACCAACCGTAACCTCTTGTACAATGTGGAATTGCGCATCGATGACGAGCATATTTTCAAAAAAGATGGAACGATCAATGCTGTTGAAGCAATTGAGTTAGAGGAATTGATGAAGGATGAGCTGAATGATTCACCAGTTTTTCACGTAGCGGCGTGGATGTTAACTACTGCCGGCCCCGGGCAAAAAATGCGAAAGAGCATTAGAATCAAACCTCAACAATTCTTCAAAAAAATTCGAACCGCTCCACTACTAAATATACCTGTCCATCATTATAGAATTTTTGAGTCATTGGATTACGAAAAGGAAGAACCGGAAGAAGATCTGCAATCTTATACTCGTCGGAATTCTCGTCCGGTGACCCGCAAGGATACCGATAAATACCATCGGTATGACAACTTCAATTTGAAAGAGGCGGCGGAATTTGTTCCCGAAATCGACCTTCATATCAACAACTTATTGAATTACCCACAGAAACTCAACAAATCAAAGATCCTAAAAATTCAATTGGAACATTTTGATAAATTCATGGCAGATGCTATCCGATTAGACATTCCCAAGGTCTTTGTGATCCATGGAATCGGCGAAGGCAAATTAAAAGATCACGTAGCATCGAGATTACTGCAACTTCCCGAAGTCAAAACTTTTAAGAACGAGTTCCATCCTAAATATGGTTTTGGCGCGACGGAAGTCACTTTGGCATAGGAAGGTTTTCGATCTTGATCAAGAGGAATTCGCACCTTTGCTTAAACGCTTCAATATTTGCATTGCTCTCTCTGCATCTGATTTTCCTACAAAAATATGATCGTGATAGTAAGCAGCAATCACATTACAACTGATTTCCGCCTCTGCTAGAGCATTTGAAAAAGCAGCCGTAAAGCCATAAGCATCCAATGCTGAATGAATATTGAGGGTAATCCAACACATTTCGTTCGAGTATTCCAATCCGAGTTCTATCGCGTGATCCTTACGGACTATAAGGGTCGTCCCTTCTTGTTCGCGAAAGGAACCAATAGCGTAACGTAAGAACTTTCCGGCTTCCTCAACGGTACAAAAGACAAAGATTCCTGCATTCAGGGTTGGGTTCATGTTGCTAATCAATTTCCGCAGATCCTTCTCTCCACTCATAATTGTGATATTCGTTCATTCTTAGATACAATGGTAGATCGATTGTCAAAAGACATTGTCTACCGAATAAGCGCAATCTCTCCTTTAAATACTTCTTCGCGGCGATCAATAAACAGTACTTCCGCAAAGTAGACGTAAACACCAGTGGGTAAAACCTGCCCTTTAAAAGTACCGTCCCACCCCATCGCTTCGTCACCTGGATAAAAATTAAAAGCCTCATGCATCAAGTTTCCATAGCGGTCAAAGACTCTAAATGTCTTGATCTGTTCCACATCTTGCCCACCAAAAACCAAGAAACGATCATTGTTATTATCTCCGTTGGGACTAAAAGCGGTTGGCGCGAAAAAGCGTCTCTTTTTATCCACTACAATGCGCACATCGTCCCTAGCCCGACACTGGTTCAAGGTGTCGAGGATTTCAACCGCATAATTTGCCGTAGCAAATGGTTTTACGTGAACTGAAAGAGGTCCGTTCGTGAATGGTTCACCATTTACGAACCAGGAAAATGTAAGATTTTGCCCTTCAAAATAGGGTGCCAATTCCAAAGAATCTCCCAAAAAAATAGCAAGGTCATTTCCGAGGTCGACAGATACCTCAGGAGGTCCTTCTACCGAGGCCTCCAGGGAAGTTTGACAACTCCTAATATCCTTTACTGAAATCGCATATGCACCCTCCGTTAAACCAAAGAAATTGGGGTTACTTTGAAAGGCTTGCCCGTCAATCGAATATTCATAATCAGGAGTGCCTCCGCCAGTCATCGTCACTCTGATTGATCCGCCATCTAATTCATCTTGACAGGTAATTGAACTAACTTCCAGGTCTGCTTCGAGGGGCTCCGGTTGTCTTAACGATAGGACATCAGAAGCTTCACATCCTTTCTCATTCACGACCGTAACCCCATATTCTCCGGCAGAAAGAGAAACGACCGTTGGCGTTGATGCTCCATGACTCCATCGATACTGAAAACGCTGGCCAGGACCAACTACGCTGGCCAATAGAGCTCCATCCCGATCGCCGTTACAACTAATGTTTTGTTCAATCGTGATGGCCGCTTCGACGGGTGACTCTGGTTCCGTGATTTCGAGCCGGCCAATCGTCTGGCATCCATCCTCATTTGTAACAGTTATCTCATAATTGCCAGCCGACAGCGCATCGGCGCTATCCTGATTTAGTCCATTGCTCCAATTGAAAGCGATTGGATTTCCATTAGTGACGATGTGTGCCTGTCCATCTTCACCCTCATAACAGGAAACTTGCTGATCGACAATGGGAGATACAATGAATTCGGCCGGTTCAGTAACCTGAAGTTCCATTGTTTCTTTACAGCCTTTTTCATCTTCCACCTCAAGATTGTAATTACCGGCACAAAGGTTGTTTCGGATCATTTCATCAACCATTGTTCCTTGGCCCCAATTAAATCGAAGATTTCCCGTCCCCCCCGAAACAGCTAGTTCGGCTTTGCCATCACAAGCGCCAAAACAAGAGACTGGGTCTAGGCTCAGGGTGCTTAATTCGATCTCTGAAGGCTCAACTACGACAATATCGAAGGTCACTTCTCCAAAACCGTCATTCACCAGAAAACTATAAATTCCCCCCGGAAGTGACTCGAGTAAAATAAACTCTCCATCGACATCTACAATTCCCTCTCCCGATAGCCCGCTTTCATTTTCATTCCACGAATAGCTGTAGGGGCCAATACCGTCTGCCACTGAAAACTTAATAACGGCATCCTGATCTCCGAAGCAATCCAAAGTATCGGCGACGGTTTGAGAAGTGATTAATGTTACCAAGTTAACGGTAAAACAGAAGCTTGCAAAACATCCGAGATCATCTACTACATTTACGCAACACTCTGTATTTCCGGTAAGTGAAGAAGCCTCTTCCCCGCTTTCTCCATTACTCCAATCGATTTGATAATTACCAGAACCCCCTGTTACAATGGCTCGTGCACTACCATTTTCCGCCCCCAACCCCATTGCCGGCTCTAATTGTTCAATCTGGATGTCAATCGGCTCCAATACTCTCAGGTTTGTAAATATGAGACTGTCGCATCCTTCGTACAAGTTTATGGTATCTGCATAACTACCACTCGCTGTGTAAATACTGTTGGAGATTATTAAACTATCTCCAGCACAAATGGTCGTTTCTACGGTAGTTCGAGGAGTGATATCACCTGCATCCCTGATGGTTAGCGAAAAAATACCAATACCTCCCGATCCAAAACCATCAATGAGCACCCAATAATTCTGATTGGGTTGCAAGCAAGTAACTTCAAGGGTCTCATCCAATTCATCTCCAGAAAAATTGCTACCAAATTCCACAAAAGAGCCATTACATGTTCCATCGTCCGTGCCAAATACCGCGAGCTGAACCCCGAGCGGAAAGATGCTTTCATCGGCAAAACCATCCACAATAACGTGCCCGGACGGAGGTGCCGTAAATTCAAACCACACGCCTACTTGAGTATTGAAAGCGGCTGCATGCGGATCGCCGGTTCCAGTCGCACAAAAATTAGACCAGGCCCCATCCGAATCAATAGTACCTCCTTCCGGTACAGCTCCTAAGTAATCAGCCTCACAGATCAGATCACCAGCCTCAGAAACATCCGGTTGGTAAACCTCGATGCCAAAATTCCCCCAAGGCCCTCCCGCGAAGGTTCCGATTCCATCAACAATGATATAGTACGTAGTATTGGGTTCCGGACATCTCAACAAGGCGCGGGCATCTAAGTTATTAATTGGTTGATATCCCGTTATGAATTGCATCCCTCCATTGCATGATGCCGTCAATTGTTTATAGATGGCTATTTCTAAATCTAAAGGATTGCCTGCATTTTCAGGATCACTGATCCCATCTACCACAACTAAAGGGCCTGGATTATCATCGGTGGTAAAGGTGAACCATACTCCTGCATCATTCCAAAAAGCACGTACTGACCAAGGGTTTGGTTCATCTGCGTTCGTACCACAAGTATTGTCGTAAATGCCCTGAGATGCATCACCAAGTACGCTCAGAAAACTGGAGGTTCCAAAGTCGATGGCATCGCAAATGTTGTTATTTAAACACGCAAATTGATTTGCGGTGGAACTACTGTATCCATAGGAAATTGGGAATAACAACAGTGATAGGATAGGAATAGCAACAAGCCACAAGTAGCCATTTAGTTTTCTCATAAATAGTCGCATTAACTGGTTTAAAAGCTAAAAATGAATAAAATAAATGCGCTGTAAATTCAGATAGAGGGGTGCTCCGAATAAAGGAAGGCCGTCTTGGAGATTAGATAGATAATTGTTGCTTTGAGGCCATAAAAATAGAAATACTTTTCAAAATTTTCATATTTTTTCCCTTGGCAATTCCCAACCATCAAAATATGGAATTCAAAAAAATGACCTGGTGGTCGAAGATTATCCTAACCTCGATCATCATCGTATTGATCTACTTTGCTCTTTTCCATCACCTGGGAACGCCGCCGGTCAAGATCTGGGATGAGTCACTTTTTGCAATGAGAGCCTATTTTATGGCGAAGACGGGTTCCTATCTTTCCAATTTCAATTATTTTCCGGGTATTTCGGAATATCGCAATCTTAAACCGCCCTTGGGCACATGGCTTCAAGGGCTCTCTTTCCGGATTTTTGGCTACAGTGAATTGTCCCTCAGGGTTCCAGTAGTACTATTTGCCCTTCTGACATTTCTAGTCATCGGCCAATTCTTTAAAAAGTTATCGGATTCAATTTGGTGGGGTCTAATCTCTCTTCTGATTCTTCTTAGCTGCCCCGGATACATCCGGGAACATGTGACAAGGACCGGAGATCACGACGTGCTTTACGTTTGTTTCCTGGTAGCCCAACTTACTTCCTTCTTTTTATTCGTCGAGCATGGTAGCCGAAAATACTTAACGCTGTTCACCGTTTCCGTTCTCCTCACTTTTATGGTCAAGAGTATTATGGCCTTCTTCCTTTTTCCAGCTTTTCTAATATATCTTCTCATTGAAAGAGAACGACGAAATCTTGTAAAAATCAAGCATGTACTCATCCCGGCATCAATCGTCCTGATAGGAATTATTGGCTACTATATGATAATGGATTATCTCTTTCCGGGTTTCTTTCAAATGGTGCTGGAAACGGTTTGGGGTAGATATATTACGATCCGGGACGGCCATCAACTGCCGTGGTATTTCTATCTCCAGCAGTATGCCACAAATCGGTATTTTCCATGGATATTTCTGTGGCTCTTTTTTTGTATAAAAAAACATGAGGTGACAATAGACTGGGTCATCTCTCTGAGAAGATTGCTGTGGATTTGCCTCATTAGCTTTTTGGTGATTATAACCATTTCCCAAACCAAGCTTTATTGGTATGATGCCGCCGTCTATCCCATCTCGGCGATGTTAACCACCACTTATATCGCACCTTACTTATTGAATGGACAGGTATCGCGCTCCACTAAGCAGTTATTGTTCCTTGCTTATTTGAGTTGTTTTGCTTGGGGTTATTACCAGGTGCTAAGTGCTAACGATCATCCCGTGTGGGAGCACCCTAGCGAACAGTTTGCTTATCAGCTGAAAAAGCTTCGGCGAGAACATCCCGAAATCAAGACATTTCTAATCTACTGTGATGAATACAATGGGCAGGTAGGATTTTACGCTAAACTTTGGAACGACCAATATGGATATAAAATCGATGCTATGACTTACTGGCGGCAAAAAGAAGTGCAAAAAGGATCCCTAATAGTGGTATGTCACCAGGAAAAATTGGATAAAATACGTTCAGAATACGAAATCGAAACAATAAGCAGTGAACGAAACTGCCATTTGGTGAGATTACGCTAAAATATCGGGACAGCGATACTCGGTGTGCCGAAAAGCACACCGAGTACCCGCTGTTGAATTTATTTCACGATCGTGATATCCCCTCGAATAATGACTCCATTTGGAATATCCAGTCGAAGTATGTAATAATAAGTACCGCTTGGTAGCTCCTGTCCTAATTCATTCGTACCCCGCCAATTGTTCAGATAGGGACGGGCTTCAAAAACAATGTCCCCCCAACGATTAAAGATCGTCATTTGATTATCCTGGTACTGTGTTGGAAATTGATCGAGAATGTCGAAAACTAATTCGTCATTCATTCCATCACCATTGGGAGTAATCCCATTTGGGACATCCAGCGAATCCAGATTGATACTGACTTCATTAATCCTGATTTCCACGTTACCCTGGTCACAAAGGTCCGGACATACTGCATTACAAATTGTATAGCTGAAATTATCGGTACCAATGGTCGTAATGTCCTTGACGTTGTAAACGGCGCCTTCCGGAACTACTCCACTCAGATCACCCAGACTGGGGCTCGAAGATATATCAATAGTCCAATCAGACACTCCAGTTAGCACATCATTCGCAGAAAAGTCTACATTGAAGTTGGCTTGATTAGCATTGATTGTATAAGAATCATCAACTGCAAAAGGCGTTGCCTCCATAAATACAAAAACAGTATCTGTGCTATAATTGATACAGCCGGGAAGCGATAAGCTCCAGATAAAGGCATTTTGGCCAGCTTCTAAATCGATGACGGCAGTCGCCATTTGATCAGGCGTCTCCAAAAAACCACTATTTAATGCCCGCCACTCTCCGGCGGTACCGTCTGGTAAATTGCCTATCAAAGTAGCAGCAGGTTCACAAGAAGACATATCATCTCCGGCGGTCGCTAAGGTGAGACCATCCGTGTTGAGCACTACATTAACCGTAGCCGAATCCACACAATCATTGTCGGTATTGGTGATCATCAATTGATAGATTCCTGCCTGATCAACCGTTATTACCAAACTTTCCGGATCATTAACGGGAATTCCAGAAGTCTCCATCCAGGAAATGTCAAAATTCGGTCCTTCAGAAGATCCCGTGGCATCGAGTGTAACGGTTTCTCCACATTCTAGATTTAAATTTGTATCGGTTAGTTGCACCACAGGTTGATCACTAGTCGGCAGGACTTCAATAGAATCCCGGGATTCGCATCCACTACCTACAGTAATGATCAAAGAGTACATACCCGGACCATCTGCCTTGGCCAAAAGTGGATTATCCGGGTCGGGAGTCACCGAATTGGATGGATCCAAAGAGACCCATTCGGTATTGAGTTCGAAATTCGCGGGAGTCATCGTCGCATCCAACAAAGCCTCCGAGTCGATGCATGAAATGGAAGGGGAGTCACCAAAGACAATTTCCGGTGCTCCATCCGCCTCAACAACATCAATCATCACTTGCGATTCACATAAACTTTCGTTGTTGACGACAGTCATCATGTACTGTCCGGGGCTATTGACCTCTACCACCAATGGATTGAAATTAACCGCAAAGTTCTCGATTGCTTCCGGAGCATCCACCGGCGGGTCCCAATCGACGAAAAAGTCATTACCAGGCTGAGAATCTGAGGCATCGATCAATACAGTGGAATCACCACAACCGATCGGCCCGGATACGATAAAATCAATAATTGGAACCGTGGTATCTGCTTCTACCCTAACTGTATCGAATCCAATACATCCCGTAAATGCATCCGAGACCGCGATTTGGTACAAGCCTGGTCCGGTTACCTCCGCTGTAGTAGTATCAGTAGACACAACTTCTCCTCCTTCCAAAGAAGTCCATTGATAAGAAATATCCAATCCAGACGCAGAGCCGAAACCGTTTACAGTAACCGTTTCGTCCGAACAGGTGAAATCAACGGGATCACCTGCTTCCGCAAATGGAGGAATTTTAGTGCCACCTACTACTGCTTCATTTATCCCGATGCAGCCCGTAATAAGATCTCTTACTCTCAATTGGTACGTTCCCGGTTGGTCCACCAATAAAGAGAGTGTTTCCGCTCCAGATACGATGTTACCGGTATCTCCAAGAGCGAACCATTCAAATTCGAAATCCGTAGATCCTTGAACGGTGGCATCGATCGTAGTATTTTCGATAAGGCAAGTTAGGTCAGGCTCAAAATTGGCTATAACAATCTGAGGCTGCTCTCCCGAAATGTCAACCATTACGGAATCCCGTTCGGTGCAACCATTAATATTATCCGTTACCTCGAGAAAATAAATTCCGGGAATTTCAATGTCAGCAGTTGCCGTTTCACTAATTGTTAATGTATCTCCTCGCGACCACTGATAGCTGATACTTTCGCCGGTAGATGAACCGGTGGTCGCATCCAGTTGGATTGCATTCTGTTCGCAAGTCAGCAAGGGAGCTTCTCCTGCATCGGCGATCGGCAGAAAAGTATTCTCCAAGACCTGGACTTCAATGGAATCTTGACAATTATTCTCCAAGTTCCGGACTACCAGTCGGTAGTTACCGGCAGATCGTACCATTGTATTCAGACTGTCCTGAAAGTTTTCGAAGAATACACCACCATCCAGTGCCTTCCATTCCACTGCAAATACATCGGCATCAGCAACGGCTGCCGAAATACTAACGGTGTCCCGGATACAGGTAATCTCGTCTACAGCACTTGCCTGTAATCCGAGACTCTCTTGGGTCATCCGGTCTACAGCAACCGTATCGAAGGCGGTACAACCAGTAATCTCATCTGTTACTTTCAATCTGAACTCGCCCGGCTCCTGGATGGTCAACTGCGCTTCGGAAGTAATGAACACTCCTTGAATCGTTTGCCATTCGAAAGCGACCGCACCACCGGCAGTAGCAGGGTTCAAAATGACGGAACTTCCTTCACAACCGAGTGTCAGGTCTTCTCCTGCATCGGCAAACGGTGGTGAATCTTGGAGGTCTACAACTACTACAGAATCGACAGACACACAACCATCTTCACTGTTAGTCACCTCTAAAACATAAGTACCTGGTGCTTCGATCTGTGGAGATAGTTCCGTTTCCTGTCCGGTAACTATCTGTCCCCCATTCGTCGCTGCCCATTGGTAAGAGAAATTGGGACCGGCTGAAGACAAACTTCCATTCAGACGTAGTGTGGATGTTTCGCAAGTAAAGGATTGATCACCTCCTGCGTCAGCGGTCGGCAAATCTGTTCCTGTGACCACTGTAGTATCTCTGGTGAAACATCCGGTTGTATTATTGGTAACTTGAAGAATATAAGATCCTTGACTGACTGCTACGGCCGTTGGACTATTGGTCGCGCCTTCGATATTTCCGCCTTCGTCGACGAACCAGCGATAGGAAAATTCCGGTCCCGTAGAACCACTTCCATTCAAAACTACAAATTGGACAGCTCCCTCACAAGCCAGTTCTTGGTCAACACCGGCATCCGCAATGGGCAATACACCTGCTCCCTCGATCCCTACCTCAAATGTATCTATCCGAATCAAAGCCGGTACCGAACTATCGAATGTCGTTACGACCACCCTACCCTCCGACAAGTTTCGAGCAATTGGACCGAATTGTGGTGGCAGTAATTCCCAGTTGTGGGCCAGCGGACCTCGCCCTCCTGTAGGGACTAGCTCGATGGTGCCATCCGTACTACCCGGACAACTAACACCAGTAATTACGGCATCGACAAATAACTTGTTATTCACACAGATTTCACCTGGATTGACCACAATATCTCCATTTCCATTTGTGGTAGAAATGGTTGCTGCCGGTTCCTGGCTAACATCAATCTCATAACAATCATCGGGCGGACCGAGCAATTGAAAACACGCTTCAAAAAGAACGGTACTATCCGCCAATGCAGCCCCCGACAAGTCGGCCCAATCCAAGTCAAGTAAACCTACGAAGGTAGCATTGGTATTAAAACTTGTAACGTCGAAATTATTAAGATCCGCAAGGTTTTGTACACCGGTAAAGAAAAGGCTTGAAGCATCCCAGGTCACAGAAAACTGAGCTAGCGTAATATTATCAAAGCTGGCTACTTTGAAAGGCACGCAAACCGTATCGCGAATATCTCCTTCTACCGAAGGAATATCCATGAAAAACCCTTCCGGAAAGAGTACACAAATCTCAGCACTTTGTGAATTGATTGTAATATCTTCCCCATTGGATTCAGAGGTTTCTGCTCTTGGAGCAATGGGAAACCCAACCAATCCCAGCTCCGGATCGCATGCTTCTGGTTCGCCATCCATTTCCAGACACAATTCAAAAAGGACTTGATTGTCTGGAATCGTAAGTGGTCCTCCAGTCCATTCGAAGGATACACCAGATACACCGAAAGGGTTGATTGAAGCTGTACTCAGTCCCGGATCCAGGTTACGGATCTCAACAAAGTTAGCAACATTAGATTCCCAGCTAATTGAAAAGTCGAGCGCAATCAAGTCATTGAAATTGCCGACGGTCACGTCGAGACAGGTCTGTTCGCCCGGTCGGGCACCACCACCTTCGATGATCATAGTAAGTCCTTCGGGTTGAATAACTTCAACGACACAACTACTCGGGTTCACGCCTATATTAGAAGATCCGTTATCCCGATCCGTTGCTCTCATTACCGGAGAGCCTTTAAAATTAAAAGGGCTATCTCCTCCCAATCCAGTCACATCAAAACAGACCTCGAACAGTGTACCAACTCCATTTGGCGAGAGTGTTGAACCAAAATTACCGGGAGCTGGAGATTCGAAATCGATCCCCAAGATACCATTCGCCGTATTGGTTTGGTCGAAGATCCCGGCATCCCATCCGAGTATATCACCGTTGATGTTTCGGATCTCTTTAAAGTCCAAAATATTGGCATTCCACTCAATCAGATGTTGCAAAGAAGTAATGCCATTAAAATTGTCGGTGCTAACCGGCACACATACTTCATCGTTAATATTAGCCGGTGCGGGACAATTTGCGGTAAGAGTAAGTCCAGTTGGGTCACACGCCCCGATCTCAACCATGCCTTCCTGTGGCACCAATACTATATTTGCGCCTTCAACTACGGTGTTGGTTACTTCTATTCGTGTAGGGTCTCCAGAAAAAGTAATTGGTGCATCTGTTTCACACTCACCAACGACTCGATAACAAACTTGGAAAAACTCCGTACCGTCGTCAAGGGTAATCCCGCCTCCACTAAAATTGGTGAAACTCCAGGAAACCGTCATTCGGCCCGGACCAATATTGGGCTCAACCGGCAGTCCGAAGCTCTCCGGGCCTAAATTTCGAATCTCATCATTTGGAATGACACTTTCGAATTGTAGTTGACCGGGATCCCAATTCAATGTATACTGCATCGTAGTGAGATCGTCAAATCCGGAAACGGTAAAGTCGACACAGACCAGTTCATTTTCAAATGCCGTCTCCTGAGAACCGATAATGCTCACTGGGCGAACGCAAGTAGAAATAACTCCCCCAACTGAATTGACAAATACATTGAGTTCATTGGCGCAAGTGGAATTTTTGAATGCACGAGGATAGAAAACCCCATCTACCATAACGTTATCCGGAATCAATAATTGGGTCGTATCGCCATACGAACCGATGGCTGTAAAACACATTTGGAAGATGACTTGATCATCGGGCAATGTAATACCACTGGAACCACATGGAATATCGTCCCAATTTAAGAAGAGCCGACCACTGTCTCTCTCTGTAAGATCAAAATCTTCCACTCCAAGCTCTACCAGATCAAAGCCCTGAACATCGTCCAATCGCAAGACGGTTGGATCCCATTCCAGAAATGTTTGTAGGAGAATAATATCGGTCCAGTCTTCAACTGAGACATCCACACAAAACGATTCCCCATTACAAGGGGCATCTTCTACCTCCAAATTCAATGTGACCGCCTGTTGCGCCGCAATTGGGAAACAGGCAGCAATCCCCAATAAAAGAGTAATTAGTCGTTTCATGGAATTAAAGTATTTGGGATGATTTGTAGTTTGTATTCTATTCATTTTCTTTTCAGCAATTTAACTTGTATACCTTTTTCAAACTGACTATCGGCTGAACGAGAAAGTCAGATTGATCTCATGTGTGCTTCCGGCAGAAGGTCCAAAAGAACTAAAGGAGTAATCAAACCCATAACCAATTTTGATGGTATTATCGTAGCTATACGTATCTCCAAGCAGAAAGCCCGTTTCCAAATGGACGGTCTTACTGCTGGACCCCCCAACACCGATCCAAATATTGCTAGGCATCTGATAACGCAAATTCAAATCGACATTAACCGGTACATTGTTGGTATACTTAACCCATACTGAAGGTTCGATGAAACTTTCGTTGTCGAAGAACTTATAAAACCCAAGAAGTCCGTAAAAATGCTGAACTCTTTTCGTAGAAAATTCGCCTTGATCATTCTGAAAAGTCAAATCCAGGCCAAAGACCTGCGGAACAGAGACTCCTCCATAGAGGTAGTCGCCACCAAAACGACCAACTGACTTATAAAAGAAAAGTCCAAAACCTACATCGGGGAAAAATTGTGCATTGTTGGACGTTCCCACGACATCTCCTTGATCTCTAAAGTTGATATCGCTCCCATCCACGCGATATTGGACCATCCCACCACTCAATGCAATGGATAACCCTCCTACTTCGGGATCTCCAGAAATAACTCCGCCAATCCGTCCGTAGAAACCGGTAAAGCCCGTTGGTCCGGTCTGATCATTAATCAAAGATCCACCAGCCAGAAGCGCTACACCATTTGCATCCTTGTGGAAATAGGAACCACGAAGTACTGCCGTTCTGGGCGTATTCGCTATGTCTATCCATTGTGCTCGATACGAAGCCCCAAAGGTTACATTCTGTCCGAAAGCGAAGAAATCACTCTCCAGAGCTGCCGGGTTAATCAAACTGACGTTTTCCCGGTATTGGGTATAGAGGGAAAGTTGTTGAGCCTTTAAGCTAAAGGCCAATAAGAGGAAAATAGGTAAAGTACGTAAACTAGCCATGGGATAAGTTTTTGAGACCGCAAAAATAGAAAACTTTCCAGTTTCCTACGTATTATCAAAAAAAATATTTGTTGAACATACAACGCCAGATTGTAGCTCAAAGTCATTTCCATTTTTGGCCAGCGCCGGCAAGAACAAAAATTTCATGGACAAATATCTTTCATCTCCTGCTGTTACCAACAGGTTCCTACAGATACTTATCTAAAAGAAGTGTAGTTGAAAATTTCAGGGAACGGAATGATTGAAAGTCCGGAATACCCAAAATCTCATAGAAAACCGGCGTTTTCGCGACTGGGTATTTACATTTCCATACCCTTCACCCATTGAAAGTGGAGAGAGTAAATGGAATAAACATCAATAGAAGCTTTTGTATTTAAGCGTATGAGTTTAGTGTTTATTGATCTCTCCTACTTTAACTGCGAAAGAGTAGTTGTTTTTGCAAACGATTGATTTTTCTATTTTGCCTCCGAAAAATCAACAGTTTTTTTATTTCCCTTTGATTTAGATTTACTTGGGTAGGTCACGGAACTTGAAAAAAGAACCGTTACCCAATAGTATAATCCATTTTACGTGCCAAATTTAGAAGTTTTGCTTCGTATTGACCACATATAATGAATAACAATTTTAAAAATTTATTTTGCTAAATTGAAGAAAACTAAACAGCAAAAAAAATCACCATGTCTAAAAACCTATTTTTCAACAGATTAATATTGCAATGTATTTGACTGGAAATTACTGGTGTGGAAGTAATGGCAGTTTCCACCATTACTTCCACACCAGTAATTGGATACCTGGAAAGAAAGGGGCTATTTTCTCATGGCATTCACGGGGTCCATCCTTGCCGCCTGTAGTGCAGGAATTGCCCCGGAAATAATTCCGATTATTATCGAAAAAAATAAGCCTATCGTTATATTTTTGAATGAAAGGAATAGTTCAAAATTCAGGGCATTGGTCATGATCCAAGCCAATATCGAAATCAGTCCCAAGCCAAAGAGTCCTCCCATGATACAGAGGATGACAGATTCGATCAGGAATTCCAATAAGATCATGTAACGCTTAGCGCCCATGGCTTTTTTGACACCAATAATGTTAGTCCTTTCTTTGACCGACACAAACATGATATTTGCAACACTGACTCCACCAACCAACATGGCAAATCCACCAATGACAATCCCCAATAGATTGAGTTGCATAAAGAAACTATCCATTATTGTCATGATCATGGCCAATTCGTTAAGGGCAAAATTATCCCGTTGCTTGGGTTTCAAACGTCTTTCGGCCCGAACAACTCCTCGGATTTCGTCTTTCAAATTTTCAACATTTACACCTTGCGATGCTTTGACTGCTACTGCAGATTCGAAGATGTACTTAGATTTCAGGTTGGCGAGGCCCTTGGCATTATTATAGGTTACGAACACCGCTTCATCATAATCCATTGGAGTAAAGTCATCATCTCCAACCTTCTTCAAAACACCAATGACCTCAAACTTGCGTCCCATCATCTTGAGTTTCTTGCCAACGGGATCCACCGCACCGAAAAGCGCCTCCGCTACATCGTAGCCAATCAAGACTTTATTTGAACCAAACCTGAATTCGGAAGGAGAAAAGTATCTACCGTTCTCGTATTCAAGATTAAATATTTCTGACGCCTCCGGGGAGATTCCAATCAAGATGGTACGTTCAGCACTGTTGGACTGAAACTTGAGCGTCTTGGCTCCAATCACTACGTAGTAGGCTGAGAGATCTTTATTTTTCACTTTATCGCGAACAGCCTCGTAATCCTCATAAGTAGGCTGTGGATGCTTCATAATGTCCCACCACTTTAAATTCGTGTCTACGAAAGGCCATTTCTGGACGTAGACCATATCGTTACCGAGGCGCTCCAGGTTTTTCCGTATGTAGGATTGTAAAGATTCCACACCCGCAAAAACGCCCACAACACAGAAGATACCAATGGTGATACCCAATAGGGATAAAAAACTTCTCAGCTTGTTTCCAAATAACTGCTGTAAGGCTTGCGAAATACTTTCACTAAAAATCTTGATAAAAGTCCCCATGGTAAGTCAATGTTTTTCATTTCAACCATTGAAGCTAAACTAAAGTCATTTGATGACCTAATTGAATCGATCAAATCAGGTGGAATTCAGACCAACCGTAGCCAGGCATCACCAAACGGAATTTCCCATTGGAAGCGAACCCTATTCAAAGAATCCACCGTAAGACTAATAGGGAACAAGAATACAGTAGAACGGTTGTAATACACGTACCCGAAGAAGAACTTTTTTTTAGGAAATGGGAACCATTATTTTCTTTGTTACGTAATCTTTTTAAATTTGCCCACCGTTTTTGAAAAAAACTGGAAATATAGATGAGGACTAAACTATCGCATTTTGCCTTAGATTTACCGGACGAGTTAATCGCACAGTATCCAAGTGAGAACAGAGATGAGTCGCGCCTGATGGTCGTTAACAGACAGACCGGTACCATTGAACACAAGGTTTTTAAGGATGTATTAAATTACTTTGACGAAGAAGATGTCCTAATCTTTAATAATACAAAAGTTTTCCCGGCAAGATTATTTGGAAGGAAAGAGAAGACCGGAGCAAAGATTGAAGTATTCTTGCTTAGAGAACTCAACCCGGAAGCCAGGCTCTGGGATGTCTTGGTAGACCCCGCCAGAAAAATTCGCGTCGGCAATAAACTATACTTCAGTGACCGGGCAGACAATGATGTGTTGGTTGCAGAGGTTGTTGATAATACTACTTCCCGTGGTAGAACAATCCGTTTTCTCTATGACGGTCCTGAAGAAGAATTTCAAAAAGATCTTTACGGTCTTGGTAATACCCCTTTACCCAAATACATCAATCGTCCTGCGGAAGAACTTGACCGAAATCGTTACCAAACCGTATATGCTAAAGAAGTAGGAGCGGTTGCAGCTCCAACTGCTGGCCTACATTTCAGTAGAGAGCTTTTAAAGCGTCTCGAAATCAAGGGAGTAGAGTTTGCAGAATTAACATTACACGTTGGCTTAGGAACTTTCCGTACGATTGATGTAGAAGACCTCTCCAAACATAAGATGGATGCCGAGTACTACCGGGTTCCCGAAGATGCCATCACCAAGGTAAACAATGCGATTCGGACCAAGAAAAAGATCTGCGCAGTCGGTACGACCTCTATGCGCTCCATCGAATCTGCAGTTTCAGCTGAAAGCTTATTGAAAGTTGCTGAGGGGTGGACCAACAAGTTTATATACCCTCCATATGAATTTAGTATTGCCAATTGTATGATCACTAATTTTCATTTGCCCAAATCAAGTTTGTTGATCATGATATGTGCCTTCGGCGGCTACGACCTGATCATGGAGGCTTATAAGCAAGCTATCAAAGAAAAATATCGGTTCTTTAGCTATGGTGATGCGATGTTGATCATCTAATTGGTTACCTGTTCGCCAAGACCTCTCGCTGCTTATCCTGTCGTAATTCACGTAAATTTAGCTACTATCTTTACCGTCGAGTAATTAGATGGATTAATATCCGTTCTACATACCGATGTAACTTTCGTGATTTTCTTCGTATAAATAGAAGCTTTATTGAATGAATATTGGAAATTTAGGATGTTTAGGAAAATGATATTGATGGTTACTGCTGTATTTTGGCTGATCAAGGGATTTGCTCAGCTTCCACAGCCTGTTACTTTTTTTTCTGACACCATCCCTATTAAGACCACGATACAGTTTCCTACTATATTTGAATCCAGCTGGACCCATCTGACTATCGATCGGCAAGCAAAACGGATTGCCGCCCAATTGCGCCCTGATTTTATTCAAGAAATCCGGAGTATTCAACACGAATACAGGTTAAACGATTGGTTACTTTACCAATTCCTCAACAATTTTACTGCACAAAACTGCACCGAATCAGATGAGAACGGCCGGGAATTGATCTTATTTAGCATATTGGAGCAATTGGATTTTGACATTGAATTAGCTTACCAAAAGCAACTTTTGTTCATTTATGCAGCTTCCGAAGAGAAAATATACAATGTACCATATGTAACCTTGAATGGAGCTAGTTACTATAACATTACCGCCTTTCGCAAAAGAAAGCAGGTAGATTCTGATTCAATTTATTTATCAGACCATAAAATAAAAAGAGGCAAAAGGTTGTTCTCATTCAATCTCAAATCACCACCATTGCTTACTCCTTCGGTAATTGAGGCAAATGTGTTGTTCAGTTACAAAGGAGAACCGTTTAGGATCCGGACTGTGGTCGATTCAAATGTTAAATTAATATTAAAGAGTCACCCAATCCTTGACGAGACGGTTTATTTTGAGTATCCACTTTCCGAAGCCTTTCAAAATGACTTTATCAGTCAGATGAAAGTCATAATCAATGAGAAGTCATTGCTTGACCGCATATCATTTTTACTTGCATTCACAAGGTCTGGTTTTAGGTACGAGAAAGATGAGGAGGCCTTCGGCGAATCTAGGCCACTGGTGGCCGAAGCGGTCTTTCAATATTCATACTCGGATTGCGAAGATAGAACGGCCTTGTTTTTTCAATTGGCTAAACAGTTGATTGGGCTGCCGATGATCATCATCGCGTTTGAGGATCACGTGACGGTGGGAATAGCCATTCCCAATTTTGAGGGGGAACATGTATTATTTGAAGGTAAAGCGTACTTTATATGTGATCCAACGGGGCCAAATACGTCTTCAGAAATGGGGGTTTTCCCCTATGGTTACTCAGATATGCCTTTTGAAATAATACTTTCTTCGGATTAAAAGACAAACTTAAAATCAAAAGGAAACAAAGTTAGGAAACATCGAAACCATCAGACAATGGGGAAAGAATAGAATTTCAATTAAAAAAAACATGGCAATTAATAAAATTGCAAAAGGACATAAATCCAATTTTTATTTGGCGAAAATATTTTTTTTTAATCTCATTATAACTTGTTGAAACATTTGCAAAAAAAAATTATTTTCGCCTCAATTTTGTGCGAACAATTTAGTCAAATTTTATATAAACTATGTATTGGACATTAGAACTTGCTTACCATCTTGAGGATGCCCCATGGCCAGCTACCCGGGATGAATTGATCGATTATGCAATTCGCTCCGGAGCACCGTTGGAAGTAATTGAAAATTTACAGCAAATGGAGGATGAAGGGGAAGTATATGAAGGCATTGAAGATATATGGCCTGATTATCCGAGGAAAGACGATTTTCTATTTAATGAAGATGAATATTAAACTCAGCCCTTACTAACCGGCTTTTATTCGTTGGGAAATAATGGCTTCACAAATTGTGAAGCCATTATTTTTTGTTGCATTGCCCATGAACCTCACTTTAAGCAACCGATCATGTTGGCTTGCAAAGGTTAATTGCCAGGTCAGACACAGGAAGAAATTCGTTGCAAAACTGTGACATATATTGTAGTAATTCTAATGCTTTGTAACTCTATGATTTCCAAATCATATTACGGAGTTTTTTGTTCATAATATCAAAGATTTACATAATTTAAATTTTATAATTAGTAATTATTACCTATATTGAGGTCTCGGCTTTAAAATCTCTCTTAAAATCCAACAATCCACTCTACTTTTCAATATTTATCAATTATGCATAACGATCACAACGTTTTAGTCGAGTCCGAAACTCTGTCTAGGAAGTGACAGCGTATTTCTACGCTTCCAAAGGGAAAACAAAAGGTTATGTGTCACAAACCATTAGATTGATGAAAAACTTGATTGAAATATCAAAAATCGTAACGAAGAGAAAGGTCAAGAAGATAGAGATTTTTGATGAATACTACTTAAAGCACAAAAACAGTAAATTCAACGAATTCTATGCTGCTCTATCAGCCAATAAATTCAAGAATGACCGAGATGCAGCAACCTATTTATACCAAAGCACTCCCACCGACCCTAAGTACCGTCAATTAAAATCGCGATTTAAGAAAAGGTTGCTCAATAATCTTTTCTTTCTGGATGTCAATGTTCCCTCTGCAGCTAATTATGAAAGGGCTTCTTATTCTTGCAATAGAGATTGGACTTTAGTTCAAATACTACTCTCTTACGGTGCAACACAGACCGCAGTATCTCATGCCAAGCAGATTCTTACTACAGCTCTTAAATTTAAGTTTGCCAATATCATTGTTAATTGTGCTCGAATCCTCCGGGCAAATGCTTCGGAAAATGGTGATGAAAAGGCTTTTCTACTCTATCATGAACACGTAACGAAATACAGTAAGGTACTGGATGCAGAGGTACAGTCCGAGGAATTATTCCAAAGAGTAAAGCTGAGTTACTTCAAACCTCCATATGACTTAGAGCAAATTGAGGCCAATTGTGAGTCATTGGTTCGTTTATCCGAAACCTTCGATTCGCCGATTATCTTTTACAATATGTTCTTGGTCTGGATTCTTCGATATGAGATGGTACATGAGTATGAAATCATGCTGGAAATCTGCGATCAAGCTGATATGTACATTGAAAAAAACCCAGACTTTTACCACGAAGAAAAGCTCATTATCTTCCATACCAAACGCATGTTGGCCTACCTGCATCTAAAGGATTATAAAAAAGGCAAAGTGAACGCCGAACGCTGCCTGAATGCTTATCCAGAAGGTAGCTCCACTTGGTTCTCTTTTATGGAGTATTACCTACTCCTGGCCATCCATACTGAACAATATATTCAAGCAATGGCCATCTACAACCAGGCTACCTCCAACAGTAAATTCAAAAAACTAGATAGTGTTCACAAAGAAAAATGGGCATTATATGAGGCATTTCTTAACTACATTATCAATTATATTCAACAAGATAACCTCATTCTGCAACGCCAACAGAAAAAACGCTTTAACAATCAAAAATTCCTAGACAAATCTCCCAATTATGGCAAAGACCTTCGCATTTTCAATGTCTTGATCTACATTCTCCAAGTACTATTCCTACTGGAAAAGAGAAACTATACCGGTGCTTCGGAAAAAATCGATCGATTGAAAAACCTGGCCAATCGCCAACTGAAAAAGGATGAATATTATCGCCCGATTCAATTCATTAGATTGTTACAAGCCTTGAAGAAAGCCAATTACCAAACAGATGAAATGCGGACGACTGAAAAGTATCGAAAAAACCTAGAATCGCAGAATTTTGCCTATCGGGGAGCACTTTATCAATTGGAAGTTATTCCCTATGAAAAGCTATGGGATTTTCTTTTGGCACGCTTGACCAAGTGATTGACTACCAAAGTTTCCGGCGGAAACCTATATTTGCAAACTATATCGTACCGCGGTTATCAACGGTAACCAATGGGTACCAGACAAGGCATTACTAAACATTAGTTTGTGAAAAAAATTACAATTGCTATTGATGGGTATTCCTCCTGTGGAAAAAGCACCCTAGCCAAAGATCTCGCAATAACTTTACAATATGCTCACATTGATTCCGGCGCCATGTATCGGGCTGTCACACTATTTATGATCGATCATGACATAAATGTAGAAGATGTTGATTTGGTCGTAGAGAACCTCTCTAGGGTAAAGGTTGAATTCAAGTTCGTAGGAGGCGCCAATTGTACATTCCTCAATGATAGGAATGTGGAATCGGAAATTCGAAAGTTGCGTGTCTCTGAAAAAGTAAGTCAGATCGCTGTGATCGCTGAAGTTCGACACGCCATGGTTGCGCTCCAACGACAAATGGGGCAGACTAAAGGCATTATAATGGATGGCCGGGACATTGGTACGGTAGTCTTTCCCAATGCTGAGTTGAAACTTTTTTTAACTGCTGATGAAAAGGTAAGGGTCGAACGTCGCTTTCAAGAATTAAGAGAAAAAGGGCATACCATCACCCGGGAAGAAGTAAAAGCTAATCTTATTCAAAGAGATTATATCGACACTAATCGGGCCGAAAGCCCGTTGCGCCAAGCAGAAGATGCCATTCTCTTCAATAATACTCACATTACCCGCAAAGAACAACTGGCCATGATTTCTGCTTTGGCCAAAGAGCGAATCAAAAGCCTTGCAATTGCCGATGAATAAACTTGTCCTCTACCTCCTTATTCTTATTGCCGTTGCATTTTCCTGTCAAGATGAAAATGAACGTTTTGAACAATACCAGAAGAATTTTGAAGTAGAAAATCAACTGCGATTTGGCCAAATCCAGCATGGCTACATCATGAATATTCCCAGAAAAGAAAGGCTTTTCAGGGAGCATCAATTCCTCAAAAATACACGACGAAAGTTAAGGAGCATCGAGTTCGGCCTTTTATCAGAAAATAACCAGCGGGCATATCAGAAGATCCAAAATGTGGTCGAGCAAAAGAGTAGGCGCCTGATCATCTATCGCACCGATCCATCGATCTATAATATAGGCGGGGAACTTAAACGGCTATTGAGCAAGGAGGATTTACATTTAGCCGGGAAAATGGATTCTATCAATCTAGTATTGTTTAATTCCTCCAGCTACTATGCTGAAGCCAGGAATAACATCTATAGGCCACTTCCTGCAAAAGCCAGATTAGGTTCTGAGAAGCAGTTGCTTACCCTAGAGTTCATCCAGGGCCCTCTTCTTGATAGTATAGCAAAAGCTCCGACCGGGCTACTTTTGAAAAAGGAATTAATGAAAAACTTAGAGAAATGCCGACTAGCTACAAAGGACTATCTGGCTTATTGTGTAAGCCTTTGGTTTGAACACCAAGATTCGCTACAAAGAACTAACTCAGAGATCTTTGACTGAATTCCGATCGGTAAGAATATCTTTTAATTCTTTTAAGAATTTATATTGATGTGGCATCACTTTCTTTAAAGCTTCCTTCACCTTAACAAAGGTACCATTCTCCATCTCTATCACTTTGTCCTTCAAGTAAAGGGCGTCTTCGAACAACATGGATTTTAAAGACGGTATGTCATGCCAATCTCCCTCTACTGCCCAAGCCTCTTCCTGTTCTCCGGAATCCTGAACAACGGGATCCAATTCGATTAGCTCATCATTCATTTCTATATCCGAACTTTCCAGTTTGCCTTCCACACAATCACTACAAGGAAGATTCCAGGGACCTTTATCCTCATTATCGTTGACTAGAAAAACCTCTAGTCCTTTCTCGCGAAATCTATAAATAATAAGGTTTAGTTTTTTTGATAAACTCATAATTAAGAGATTCTATGTCGGCAATTTTCAACTTTGACTGATCCTCTGTCTTTCTATTGCCGGGGCACTTAGCATAGTCATATCGTGTTTAAACAGACAAAAGTAATAATTGTTTCGAAAGTCCCGTCAAAGAAATCAGACTTTAATCTAAAAAGAACTCCATATTCTAGTCATTTTCCCGTCGAACCAATTCGAAAATCGCCAGTGACAAGAATACCTTTTTCTCTTCTTCATCCAGATTTTCTTTTACAAATTCAAAAGCCCTTGAATTAACTGCTTTCTTTTTACCAGCTGGTAAGGCCTTGACCAAATTTCCAACTTCTTTATCGTTAACAATGATCGGCATCAACTCTAACTCGGATTCCCGGTTAATTCTTGCGATCATTTTATTTCGTCGCCCACCATAGAGAACGCCATTATCTTTGAGCGTACCGACCAATTCATTGTCAATCACTACTTTCACCTCATTATTCTTAATCCGGTATGCAAATTCGTGATTGGCAGTACGCGCATACAAAACTCCATCAAATTTCCGGGAGACGTATTTTTTGAAATTATAAGCAACAATCGGTTCGTTATAAATCGTTGTAAAAACGCCTTTGGAAGAAGTTGTAACGCGTTTTTTAAATGCCTGGTTGATTTGCCCCAATGAAAACAACTCCAACTCCTCTTTAGAAATTGGAACAAGGTCTTTCACCCATGGTTCTACTTCTGCCTTCATCTTTTTAAGATCTTCTTGGACTTTGCGTTTGCCCGGTCTGAAATTACCTAATACTCTGAATACCAGAAAAAGTATTAAGGAAGTAACTATTACCGACAAAGCAGTGAGAATGAGGACAGCCATAGTATTTCTATTGTATTGGGACTCAATCCGTAAATATAAAAAATCCATCCCCTATAATAAAAGGATGGATGGTATTGAATGAGTATTGTTCTAATTTAATTTCTATTCGTATTGATTAGCCAAGGTAAGACTTTAGGGCGTTTCTGTTGTAGGATTTCCGCAGCCTTCTGATAGCACGTTCTTTGATCTGCCTCACCCGCTCTCTCGTCAATCCGTACAACTCACCAATCTCTTCCAGGGTCAAAGATTTGTAACCATTTAGACCATAATAAGAGGACAGTACTTCCACTTCCCTTGGCGACAAAATGGACAACCCCTGCTGCACCTCCTCCTTCAGAGACTGTTCCATCAAACTTCCATCAGGACTCATATCGTTTTCCGTAGAGATCACATCGAGCATTGTTGAGTCTCCTTCTTCTCCGCTTAACGGCGCGTCAACTGAAACGTGACGACCATTTCCTTTAAGCATATTTGAGATTTCCTTGGGTGACATGTCCAGTAGTTCGGCTAATTCTTCATGCGTCGGTTCCCTTTCAAACTCTTGTACGAACGACAAAAATGCTTCATTCACTTTATTATAAGACCCGACTTTATTCAGCGGAAGACGTACAATCCTGGAATATTCGACGATTGCTTGTAATATCGATTGGCGGATCCACCAAACGGCATAGGAAATGAATTTGAAACCTTTGGTTTCATCGAAACGTTTAGCTGCCTTCATCAAGCCAACATTTCCCTCATTAATCAGGTCACTTAATGACAATCCTTGATTTTGATATTGCTTAGCTACCGAAACGACAAATCTAAGGTTGGATTTAGTCAGTTTATCCAGTGCTTCCTGGTCCCCGGCACGAATCCGTCGGGCCAATTCAGCCTCGTCATCAGCTGTAAGCATAGGAATCTTACCAATATCGTTTAGATATTTATCTAAAGCAAGGCTTTCCCTTGTGGTAATCTTATTTGTAATCTTCAACTGACGCATAGTTCAGGGATTTATCCTAATTAAATATACGGAATAACCCGTAAAAATGTTATAATTCAACAACAGTTCGAGAAATCTAGGCTCTAAAAATAAGTTTTTCTTCTTCTAAAGTGGTCATAAATTGAAAAAAACTTGACTTTTTAAATAAAAAAACTTATATCAGCCGCCTAACTTACATACAACAGTTAGAGCTAAAAAGTTTCACCCCGCCAATAAAAAAGTCCAGCTAAGAATTTAATGTGTTCATTAACTGGACTTTAAAAAAGTATAATATTTCTTTGGATGACTACTGCAACCGCCGTCGTTTAATCCTGATTTTGTTTACGACTTCCATTGCGTTGTGGTCTAGGTAATAGCGCTTTTCTCGACAGTCTCAATTTGCCGGTCTTTTTGTCTACACCGATCAGTTTGACCTTAACGTCGTCTCCCTCCTTAAAATGGTCTTCCACTTTGTCGATCCGACTGTGTGAAATCTCAGAAACGTGCAGCAATCCACTCTTTCCGTGGAAATCAACAAATACCCCGTAGGGCATAACGGTTTTGACCTTAGCTTGGTAGACTTCTCCAATCTCAGGCTCGAACGTAATCTTCCGAATTCTTTCCAAAGCTGCATCGATGGAGGCCTTATCGCTGCTGGCAATATTGACAACTCCCGTACCGTCTACCTCTTCTATGTTAATTGTTGTACTGGTTTGCTCCTGAATTTCTTGAATGACTTTTCCTCCAGGCCCAATAACTGCACCAATGTAGCTCTTATCAATAATGATCTCAACAATTCTCGGAGCGTGTGGCTTGAAGTCTTCTCGGGGCTCGGCAATGCTTTCTTCCATACACTTCAAGATGTGGAGGCGCCCCTGCTTTGCTTGCTCTAAGGCCTGCTCTAATAGTTCATAAGGTAAACCATCAATTTTGATGTCCATCTGGCAGGCAGTAATACCGTTCTCGGTACCCGTTACCTTGAAATCCATATCTCCTAAAGCGTCTTCATCTCCCAAGATATCGGAAAGGACGATGGTTCGCTTCCCATCAGATACCATCCCCATTGCAATTCCTGAAACAGGGCTTTTAATCTTAATTCCGGCATCCATCAATGCCATCGAACCGGCACATACGGTAGCCATCGAAGAAGAACCATTTGATTCCAGAATGTCAGAAACAATTCGGATCGTATAAGGGTTATCTTCGGGCAAAACCTGCTTCAATGAACGGCTGGCCAGATTGGCATGCCCTACCTCTCGGCGTCCCGGACCACGCATAGGTTTTGTTTCTCCAACTGAAAAAGCGGGGAAATTATAGTGTAGGATAAAGCGTTCGAACGACATTTCCAAAGCATTATCCTGCATCAACTGGTCGAGTTTAGTACCCAGTGTGAGTGAGGCGATGGCCTGAGTTTCACCACGGGTAAAAACGGAAGAACCGTGAGCTGAAGGCAAATAATCAACTTCTGTCCAAATGGAACGTACTTCATCAAGTTTTCGACCGTCTAATCGCACCTCATCATCGAGCATCATAGTTCTAATCACCTCTTTCTTCAATTTTCCGAAGTACTCCTTAGCGGTATCCCCGTGTTCTTCCATGTATTCCTCTCCTTGATCTTCAAGAAGGGCTTCCATCACTTCCTTCTCGATTTCATCAAACTTCTCTTTACGGGTATGCTTGGCTAGCGCGCCTTTGGCAACTTCCAGAATTTTGGCCCGTCCAAGTGTATCTATTTTTCCTTTCAGTTCTGCTTTTTCTTCGACTTCTTCAATCGCTCTCTTAGTCAAGGCTTTTTCTCCAACAAGCTCCGCCAAGGCCAATTGAGCTTGGCATTGGACCTTTATGGCCTCATGGCCAACCTTTATAGCTTCTACGAGATCTTTTTCAGAGCATTCTTTTGCTTCTCCTTCTACCATCATCACATTTTCCATGGTAGCGGCAACTACGATTTCCAAATCAGCATTTTCCAAATCACTGCGATTCGGATTGATTCTGAATTCGCCATCAATTCTTGCTACCCGTACTTCTGAAATCGGTCCGGCAAAAGGAATATCAGACACTGCTAATGCCGCAGAAGCAGCTAATGCTGCAAAAGCATCAGGTAGAACCTCCTTATCACCAGAGATCAGATTAATGATGATTTGAGTATCATTCATGTAGCCGTCGGGAAAAAGTGGGCGTAAAGCCCGATCCACCAAACGGCTGGTTAAAATCTCATAATCGGAAAGACGGGCTTCGCGACGATAAAAATTACCGGGAATTCGACCGGCGGCAGCAAATTTCTCCTGGTAATCAACAGAGAGAGGAAAGAAACTTTGGCCTTCCCTTGGTTCTTTAGCAGATACCACGCTACAGAATAACATGGTCTTGTCGATTTTGACGACAACCGAGCCGTGGGCCTGTGTAGCTAATTTACCAGTTTCAAGGGTTACGCTCCGTCCGTCAGGTAAGTCAAAGGACGTAGTAATTGGAATCTTTTGTCCCATTTTCTAATGAAAATTTAATTAGTACTTATTATTGCAATGATAATTCACCGACCGGCTCACAAATCCATAGAAATGCTCATTATCAATTAAGTCGAGAGATCATGAAGCCTACCAGCTAAATAAAGAGGTAAGAAAACAGAAAGGAATATTACCTACTTCATTTTAGTAATGTCGAATTACGGCTGTTATGAATTGAATACAATAAAATTTAATAAGGTACTCGCTGATTATTTTCTAATACCTAGTTTTTCGATAATGGCACGATATCTTTCAATATCTACTTTCATCAAATATTGAAGCAACCGTTTCCTTTTTCCCACCAATGTAAGTAGTCTTCTCCGGCAGGAATGGTCTTTTTTGTTCTCCTTTAAGTGCTCTGATAATTCTGAAATGCGGTAGGTAAACAAAGCAATCTGAGATTCAGCAGATCCACTATTCTTTTCTGATCCGCCGTAAGTTTTAAACAGTTCAGCCGTCTTCTCTTTCGTCAGGTATTCAGACATTGTTTAAGTACTTAGAATATTTATAATCCATTTTTTTGCGGTGCGAAGGTACGGATTAAATTAGTTTTGGTAAAGATTGAGCCTAATTAATTTTGAAATTTATTTCCCAATTAGTAACTCTAACGTAAAAAAATGAGGTTTGTTTCCCTGCACTTACTTAACTTTGGCAAGAAACAGCTATGTCGATCAACAGGTTGGAGCAGCTCAAAAAAATGTTGGAAGAATCGCCCAAAGACAGTTTTCTGTTATTTGCCATGGCTAAAGAGTTCGAAAATTCAGAGCGACCCTTAGAAGCGCTATCCCTTTATAAAAAGCTAATTCAGACGGACCCAGACTACGTTGGCACCTACTACCACATAGGCAAATTGTGCGAAATGCTCAGCAAAGATGGAGAAGCTATTTCCTACTATGAGCAAGGGTTGAAAGTCGCCCAAAAAATTAAGGACGATCATAGTTATCGCGAACTTTCCGCTGCGAAATATAATCTGGAAATTCAATAGGAATGAAAGTAGAATTGTGGATGATTGGTAAAACTTCCGAAAAATTCTTACAAGAGGGTGTCCAAATGTATGCCGATCGACTTCGACACTATCTGAAGTTCAGCATTGTTCCTTTTCCCAACCTAAAAAAAGTTCAAAAACTCTCTCCCGAACAATTTCGAATCAAGGAAGGAGCTCTACTGCTAAAAAGCCTTAAAAGCAAGGATCATGTCATCCTCCTGGATGAAAAAGGCAAGCGGTTCACATCCGTCAATTTTTCTGCCTATCTCGAACAGCAACTCTATACTCCGAACAAAAGAATTATCTTCATCATTGGAGGTGCTTACGGTGTCTCCGCAGCGATAAAAAATCGGGCCGACCTTGTTTTATCGCTTTCTGATATGACATTATCTCATCAATTGATTCGTTTATTTTTTGTTGAACAGCTGTACCGAGCCATGACCATCTTGAAGAATCAACCCTACCATAACGAGGGTTAAATCAAAAAAGCACCATACAAAATCGATTCAATATGAATTTCACCATTGTACTCGTAATTATGACAGGGATCATATCTTATCAGGCCTTCAACAACCCTGCTATGAAACAGAAGCTGCTCTTTTACCCCTATTCAATGCAAAAGAATCAAGAGTGGTATCGCTTTCTGACCAGTGGGTTCGTTCACGCTGATTGGACGCATCTTCTCATCAACGTTTTTGTGCTTTATCAATTTGGTGACGTGGTGGAATACTACTTCGAGAGGATGGTTTTTGGTCAGAATCTAGGTAAAGTCATTTTTATTCTATTCTATCTCAGTGCCATTGCCATTTCTTCCATTCCGTCCTACTTCCAACACCAGGAAAATGCCTATTATCGGGCATTGGGAGCATCGGGAGCCACTTCTGCCGTGGTATTTGTTTTCATTCTTTTCCATCCTTGGGAATGGTTTATCTTTCCTCCATTACCCGCCATTTTATTCGGAGTCGCTTATTTGTGGTATTCCTCTTATATGGCCAAGAAAGGACAGGATAATATTGGTCATGATGCCCACCTATGGGGAGCGGTATATGGGCTGGTCTTTGTGGTAAGCGTTGCGCTACTCTATAAACCCGAACTCCTCAACTTGTTCATCAACCAACTACTGGCAGGGCCAAGCTTGCCAGGTACCTAGCTAGGGTGAGCAGTTAAGCTGATTAATTAGAACCTAATTTGCAACGACAAGGCAGTCGCTCGCGTAAAAAATCTCGATCCATCGGTTTAAAATAACTATTGGCGTAAATTGTGCCGTTATGTATTTCATACTTTCCAAGATCTTGTCGTTTCTACTTCAACCGATTACCTGGTTGTTACTCCTGCTCTTGTTTGCCCTCACTTCAAAACGACCACTTCGCCAAAAAAGAGCAATCAGTGTGGCCCTGTTCGTATTGTTGTTTTTTTCTAACAAATTTATTTTTACCAGAATACTGCAGCTTTGGGAAGTAAATACAATGACACTTAATGAACTAGACCGGTCGTATGACATCGGTATACTATTGGGCGGCTATTCTGCCCCCGAAATCATTCCCAACGAGGATCGTCATAATTTCAATAGCCGGGCTAATCGCTTCAACAATGCCATCGAACTATATTTCAAAGGAAAGATCAAAAAGATTTTAATATCAGGCGGTACCAGCAGTATCATTGTCGACTATCCAAGAGAAGCCTCAGCAATTGAACAATATCTACTGACGCTAGGAGTGCCAGCCGAAGACTTAATTGTTGAACCCAACTCCAGAAATACGCGGGAAAATGCTGTTTTCTCCGCCGAGATCATTCAGCGCAATTATCCGGAAGCATCATGCCTATTGATCACTTCTGCTTGGCATATGCGTCGTGCACACGGATGCTTTCGAAAGGTAAATTTATCAGCGATTCCATTCAGTGTCGATTTCATGAATGAAGCGCAACGTCCTAGTTTAGGATTTTACCTCCTCCCCTCCCCCGACGTTTTCGAAAATTGGGAATACATATTGAGAGAGTGGGTGGGGTATCTGGTTTACCGTGGTCGCGGGTATATTTAACGGTCATTTTAAACAACTAAGAAAGCAACGATTACATGCAGAACCCTTGGAAAACAGTCGCCAAACAAGAAGTTTACAGTAACCCGTGGATTAGCGTGTCTCACCGAGATGTTATTACACCTTCGGGAACTGCAGGCATATATGGTGTAGTACACTTTAAGAACCTGGCCGTTGGAATTGTCCCACTGGACCAGGACAACAACACCTGGCTAGTAGGTCAGTTTCGCTACCCATTGAATCTGTACAGCTGGGAAATCCCTGAAGGTGGTTGTCCTGAAGGGACCAGTCCATTAGAAAGTGCTCAAAGGGAGCTTCTGGAAGAAACCGGAATTACGGCGAAAAAGTGGACCCCCATACTGGACTTCTACATCTCCAACTCCGTAACTGATGAAAGAGCATTGGCCTTCATCGCCCGCGATCTGACCTTTGGCGAAGCTAGACCTGAAGAAACAGAGGAGCTACAAATTAAAAAATTACCTTTCGGCGAAGTTTATGAAATGGTCATGAGAGGAGAAATTACGGATTCCTTATCTATGATCAGTGTGATGAAAATCAAACAAATGATGGATAGAGGAGAACTCTAAAAAAAAACGGGATGCTACTCGCTGGTTCGAGTAGCATCCCGTTCAGAATTCTATTAAAACGAATTAACTTTTATCATCTACTTCTTCATACTCCACATCGGTCACATCGTCTGCGCCTTTATCAGATCCGCCAGTATCTCCACCAGAAGCGGTTGCTCCTTCAGCTCCAGCTCCAGCGCCTGCGCCACCAGCTTCTTGTGATGCCTGATATAGATCTTGACTTGCCGCCTGCCAAGCAGCATTTAATGCTTCGGAAGCATTATCAATGCGACTTAGATCTTCCGACTTATGAGCT